>JAOIXS010000044.1 GCA_028225715.1 Candidatus Pelagibacter sp. | reverse complement strand
ATAAATAAGGATGTAGAAAGCTTAAATATCTCAAATAGTGCGGCGATTGTGTTTCATCATTTAAGTTATTTGAAAAAAAATTCTTGATTAGTTTAAGATTTCTTAATAGAAATCAGTTATGCCCTTGTAGCTCAGCTGGTAGAGCAATTGATTTGTAATCAATAGGTCCGCGGTTCGACTCCGTGCGGGGGCACCATCACTTCAAAGCATAACGTAGCAAACTCAAGACTAATTGTTATAACTTTCTATTCCCACAATATCCTATAACTAGATTCTTGTCACAATAATTGTGCCAGGATTGGACCAAGATCAAGAGTCAAAATTTCTATCGAGTGCTCGTCCTACGGACTCGCACGGTCCACCAAGTAGTGGTCCCAATGCACTTTGCAAATTGGAATCATTTTAACACCCCCACCACCCTTTTTTGTTTTAGGGGAGGTAATAGTTTTACCTTTAGGGTTAGTAAGAGGCATCTAGAGTCTATGAAATCGTTTTCGAAACTACCTGTTGAAAATTTTAAAAATTTTAAAAATTGACCTATGTATGGACTCGCAATCAGTATATCCTTGCTGATATATGGCCTGGTATAGCGAACAACATCACTCTGAATCTTTTAGCAATATAGAATATGATCGTTGCATATTTTGTGGTGGAGATAGAACTGTTATTGCAAAGAAAAACTTCAAGATAGTATTTAGTGAATTTGAGGAGCAAACTGGAAGTATCTGCAGGACTTGCTATCACGCTAACGCTACCAAACAATATATTGGTTAATAATATTTAAAAAAATTCTAAAAAATTTTACCAAAAAGTTCCTCCGAAAGACTTACTAGGTTAACTAGGTTAACTTCCTATTGTTGTCCTGCTGCAGGTATTAAATAACTCGCAATAAGACTCGCCAATCAAGGAACTGGAACACGGACTAAAGCCAACTTTGCAAGTATACATTAGTTAACATTTAGGGGAACTGGGCGGAACAATTTCTAGTTAATGATTATTGTACGGTGAAACGAGCAGCGTGGTTACCTTGTATTTACTTTAGTGGTTAGCATCACTTAACTTGAATTATTTATTGGTACGACTCATCTTTTGCAATTATTCAAGCTAACCTCGGCTAACAATTTAGAGTAATCAAAGGTAAGTTTTCAAAGTAACTAACCGTAATAATACCGCCTCTTGGAGCTGCTGAATACTTTTTCATTTCGAGCCATACGAAGCTAAATTGCAAAGTGTCAAAAAATATTTCATTCTCAATTGCAGTTAAAAAGATTTGACGGCTTCACGATTTGCATCGTATGGTTAGTATGCCTAAAAGTTTTTTATATATGGGAGCAATAAAACATTGCCATAGAGTCTTCATTTTCATCAGTCGCATAATCTGAAAATATCAATACACGTTCATTTACACGATTATCTTTTTTAGGAATTGAGAACATGTAAGTTTCAGGGTATTCGGTATTTTTTTTACTAATATCAAAAATATATTCACCAGTGCCAAACAATCTATTAAAAAACTTATCACGTGGATTTGATGTTTTGAGTTTAAAACTATTATTTTCAAACATTTGTTTGTTTGTAAATTTTCCAAAGCCATAACCATTGATAGTTAGGTCTAATCTTTTTGGAAGTTTGTAAGATTTAATACTTGTGTAACCAATTTCACATTTAAAGGACACCTTACTAAATGGTAACATTCTCATAAGGATAGCATTATAACCAACTAGTATTATTATAATTCCTAAAATGTATATGGTGGGTCTGTTCATTAATTAAACACGATCCTTTGAAGTTTTTTCATATTTTATTTGACAAATTTACCCTCTAACCACTCACCATCGAATTTTTCTCCATCTGTGAATGTTAAAGTTCCTTGACCATTCTTCATTCCATCTTTCCATTCACCTACGTATACCCAACTTGATTTTGTTTCAGTTCCTTGTCCGTGTGGTTTCCCATCTTTCCATTCACCCTCATAACTTGATACAAAAATTCCATTTTCATAAATACGTGACACACCTTTGCCACCTGGCTTTCCAGGAGTGCTGCCATACTCTCCTGTAAAATTGGCAATTGGTTTGATTTTTTTATCAGATGTTGAAAACTCTTTATTAACAGTTCCAAAACAATTAACCCATTTTGTATCGTCTTCACCTTCACATTTAGGTAATGCTTGAGCCAAACTGCAAACCATAAAAATCACAAAGATATATAGTGATAGTTTTTTCATAATTTCTAAACGCTAGTATAATCTTGACTTACATAGGATACAATGAGAAGGAAAAAATATGGCAGTGGAAAACTACTTTTTCTTTATAAGTTCAATATAAATGCCAATTAATAATGAAATTAAACCAAGGAGCCCAATTAATAAAATTAAGAAATCTGGAATATAATATGAAGGATATTTCCAGGCTCTGTTAAAATCAATACCTTTACTCATCTCATTATAAACAGAGCTCAGATAAACGATTACACCTATGCCACCCCATAGAATTGTTCCTGGAACACTGTATTTGTATAAAGAAATAGCACCGATAACTAAAATAATTCCAATTAACGTTCCCATTATTTCCATTACGTAAAATCCTTAATAATTAATATTATACCACCAACCACATGTAATGCAGCAAGAACTTGAGCAAATAAAGGTTTCCATAAATTATCAATATGGCAATCTTTTTTATAAATTTTAGCAGAATTCCAAGTTGCATAAGAAATTACAAATGTATAAGCAACCGATAAATAAATTAAAGTTGAACCATAAGAATATGAAAAGTAACCACACACTAAACGAACAGCAGAACCTCCTACAATCATAAAGCCCCAAAAGTTGACTGCTAGACTGTATTTACCTTCAAGATATTCTTTCATTGTCTAAAGTCCTCTGGCACCCAGTTAATATCTTTAGGCTTTAAATCTTCACTATTGAATAAATCAATTTGTTTAACTAATTTATCTTTATTTTCTTCCTCTATTGTAGACAAATGTTCTTCAATAGGAATTCCCTTAACGTGTGAAATACTTGCATAACACAAATCATCTTTCCATTTTATATCTTCAGTTTTTGCTTCAAGTTGCTTTTTAAGATGAACAATCCAATCCTGTCTTTCTTGTGTGCATCGCTGATCCGCATAAGCATTCCCACTCAACAACAAACCCAGAACCACGATCCCTAAAATTTTTTTCACGTTAGTTGCAATTCATCGTAGTTGTGCCAAACATAGGATTGGTCTTACCAATGACACATCTTGTATTATTGTTGCTAGATGATGATGAGCTATTATTACCATTAGATAACAGGGCATTGCTCATATCCAACATTGCATCAAAAATATCATAATCTTGTTTATGCTTAACAATAATTTCCTGTTTAGTTCCCCCACTTGATGCTGCAACCTTGTTAGTTGCTTCAAACTGAATTGACATCATTTTTAATGCACAGTCTGCAAATTTTTCTGTATTAGTTTTAAAACCTAAATCTCTGCAGATTTGTTTTGACTGTGTAATTTTATCATCTGTAGATAAAGTTAACGATTGAGAGCTAGATGATTGAGAACTAGATGATTGTGTTACAGCTAATTTTTTTTTAGGTTTTTTCTTATCTCTTTTTATAAAAGAGGCTGTAAGAGTTGGGTCTGCATGTGCATAAGCTTCTTCTTGGCTGTATGCAATTTTAATTAATTTACCTGTTCCACGTTTTTCAGGTTTCCAACAATAAAATTTAGTACAAGACATTGGTGCAGTTACATTTCCATAAACAAAGAATACTTTGTCCAACCCATTTGCAATTATTTCTGTTTTGTGTTGAGATGAATAATTCCAATATTTACTATTAAACCCATGACAAATAAACCTTCCGTTTCCATTTATAGGTATAAGCATAGTGCCGGATCTCTTGTTACCATACACACCTTTAAATGCTGATTTTTTATTTCCATCAAGAATTGAGCACAAATGTTGTTTGGATGAGCCAATTGGAATTAAGTCTTCTAAATATTCATCTTTTGCATAAGCATTCCCACTCAACAGTAAGCTTAAAACAATAATCCCTAAAAGTTTTTTCATTTACCGTTTTTAATAACGGAGTGAGCTATCTTCTTCCAATTATAATTTTGGTGCATA
>JAOIXS010000043.1 GCA_028225715.1 Candidatus Pelagibacter sp. | reverse complement strand
AAGTCTATAATAAATAATAATTAACTTATGATAAAAAATTTTATAAAAGATATAATAAAGAAATCACTTTCTTTTTTTGATTATAACTTAATTAACGAAAATCAAAAAATTATCGAACTTACTCATAATGAAAAAGAGTTAATCGACTTAGTTAAAAGTTATTCTATGACGCCACAAATAAGAATTTACAATCTTATAAAAGCTTTAAAACATATCAATCAAAAAAAAATTTTAGGTGATTATGTTGAATGTGGTGTGTGGAAAGGTGGTAATATTATACTTTTTAAAAAAATTATAGAATTAACAAATGACTCTAATAAAAAAATTTTTGCGTACGATACGTTTGAAGGTATGACAGAACCTGATGAAAATGATTTTGACATATCAAAGAATTTAAATGCAAAAATTTTAATGAACAAAGATAAAGAAAAAAAAACCAATATTTGGGGTGTTTGCAGTCTAGAAGATGTTAAGAATAATATTCAGTCGAATGTTAAAAATATTGATAATATAAGATTTATAAAAGGACCAGTCGAAAAAACATTGGATATCCAAGATAACTTGCCTGAAAAAATAAGTTTACTAAGATTGGATACAGATTGGTACAGCAGTACAAGGAAGGAATTAGAAATTTTATATAAAAAAGTAAGCCCAGGGGGAATAATAATAATTGATGATTATGGACATTGGGGTGGGTCAAAAAAAGCTGTAGATGAATTTTTTTTAAATAAATATGTATGGATGCATTATGTAGATTATGCTTGCAGACTAATAATTAAAGAATAAGTAAAATTACCATGGATAGAAAAAACTTTTATTCAGAAAAAATATTAAAATATATAAAGAATAAAAATTCACATATACTTGTTCTTGGTGCAGGAAGTCTTGATCGAGAAATTTTTCTAAGGCTTGGCTATAAAAATGTAACTTTTTCAAACATAGAAAACTCAGATGAAAAAAAATTAAATTTTTATGAAAATATCCATGATATAAAACTAAAGGATAATTCTTACGAGTATTGTATTGCTCATGCCTGCATTCATCATTCATCAAAACCACATCTGGCAATTCTTGAATTATTTAGAGTTTGTTCTAAAGGATCATTAATTATAGAAGCTAACGACTCTTTTATATCCCGCGTAGCTTGTAAACTTAAATTATCTGAAGAATATGAATTATCTGCTGTTAAAAAAAACATAACGACTGGTGGTGTGGATAATACCAGTGTTCCAAATTATGTTTATAGATGGACAGAAAGAGAAGTTATAAAATTAATGAAATCATTTAGGCCCGATTTAAAACTTAAAATATTTTTTGATTATAGTTCTCACATCAAGTTTACGCAATCAAGGGTTATAAGAATATTTTTTGATATATTTTTTTTAATTTTTCCAAAACAAAAAAACCTGTTATCTATTTATATTGACAAGAATAATGAAAATTTAACGACAAATAGTTGGATTAAAAAATGAAAATTTCGGTAATTATACCTTGCTTTAATGAAGAAAAAACAATTTTAAAAATTCTTGAAAAAGTAAATTTACAAAAGAAACATCTGCAACTAGAAATAATCATATCAGATGATGGCTCAAGCGATAAGACAATAGCATTATTAAAAGAAAATTCTAACTTGTATGACTCATTGATAGAAAACAAAATTAATCAAGGCAAAGGTGCTGCTTTAAAAGAAGGAATTAAAATTGCAAGTGGTGAATTAATTCTTTTTCAAGATGCAGACCTAGAATATGACCCTAACGATTATAAAAAATTAATTGAACCTTTTACAACTCATAGTGCAGATGTAGTTTATGGATCTAGATTTCAAGGGTCTGCAGCACATCGATTGATTTATTTTTCACATAGAGTGGCAAATTTTATATTAACTATTTTAGTCAATTTACTAACTAATATTAATTTTTCAGATGTTGAGACTGGATACAAAGTATTTAGGAAGTCGTTAATTAAGAATATTAGAATAAATGAAAATTCTTTTGGTGTAGAAATAGAAATAACAATGAAGATTGCAAAACTTAAAGCAAAAATTTTTGAAGTCGGTATTGGATATAATGGGAGAACTTATAGTGAAGGAAAAAAAATTACAATAAAAGATGGTATAATTGCTGTCTTCTTAATTTTTAAGTATTTTTTTAGTTCTGCTGATCGATAGTAATTAATTATACAAACAATTAATTTATTATTAAAAACAAAGAAAAAAGCTTAAAACAACAAATCATTTTTGAATATAAGTATTACAAAAAATTTAATTATAAAAAGATTTGATTATTTTCATAATTATCCACATTAAGATTATATTAAAAAAAATTGCTAATATTAATTTATATGAATTTTGAGGCAAATAGCCAAAATGGGCTAATCGGTATGCCAAAACATTACCTATTAAATAAGAAAATATAACGTTTCCTTTTGATATTTTGTAAGCAAAAAATTCGATAGTAGAACAAAAAATACATAAAAAAAAAATTCCAAAAAATAAAAAAATTAAAGATTTTGTATAAAATAAAAAAGCAACAATTCCTGGTACATAAATTGTATAAATTTTAGGTTCTATTTTATAGATATGTTTACTTCCTTTTATTTTATTTTCATAAAAAGAATTGGAATAATCAAACTCATCTTTAAATGATGTTAAAAAAGCATTAAAATCTAAGTTTTTATTACCAGAAACTGCCATAACACCTTCAACACCCACCCATCTTCCAGCTACTAAAAAAATAATTTGATTCAGTTCTTTGGCAAAATTATTCATAATTTCTATCCCTTTAGTTTTTATTTTATTATCTCTTTTTACGTCATCTATTAAAGGTATATACCTGTGCACTTCATGGCCTACTGTAAAATTTTTGCTTTGTCTAATTTTACTTACAATTAAAAGAGAAATCATAAATAAAACCAAAACTATTGTGAAATATTTTATAAATATAATTTTTTTTATCTTAATATTATCTATCTCTACCAACCTATAAAAGCCATAAATAATTGAAACACCATTAAATATCATAGCTCTGCTCAAAATAGAAATTGCTGAAATAAAAGTTTCTATTAATCCAAATTTTACTACAGGATTAGAGTTCATTTTTTTAAATTTAAATTCAAAAAAAATAATTAATGTTGAAAAAGAGGCCAATCCAAACATTAACAACCAATTGATAAAATTATTTAAACCCAAAGGTAAGACTGTCTCTGGGATGGTCCCTTTTTGAAAAAAAACAAATAAAAAATTTAAAGAACCAATGAATATTATTAAAAAAAGATAAATAAAATGAATAATTTTTCTATTATCTGCATAAAAAGTCAAATAGTCATTTTTATTAAATTCATCTAAATCATTATTAGAATAATTGAAAATAAATTTTAATCTAAAGTACTTTGAGGCTATAAAGGCAACTATACTTACTGAGGAAGCAATCAAAACATCATCATAAGAATTTGGCTTATAATCAAATAATCCTACTCCCTCTGGAAAAAGATTATTTAAGTAAGAAATTTGGATTGTAAATTTAAACCAAAAACCTAGCCATATTAATAGTGAAAAAAAAGATTCAAATGAAATTGAGTTCTTTTGAAAGGACGTTAATAAAGCATAGGATGATATAAATGAAAAAATTAAATAATAAATTTTATTGCCTTCATATGAATTAAGTCCAAAGGGTAATAAGATAAGAATTATTAGAAGAAAAGAAATGTTTAATATTTTAATTAAGCTCATTTATTTTAAGAATTTATTATACGTAAAATTATATACAGCATGTGCAATTATTGATGAAACTAAAAAGGATATTATGATTAGCTTATCTCCACCTAACACATATAAAATTGGAACTACAACCATTATAATCAAAGAATAAAGAACATCTATCTTAAATACGAATGATTGATGTTGAGTTTTTTGAATTAAATATTGTCGGGCATACTGTCCTTTAATCATAAAGTAAGACCCTAATAAGGATAAAAAAGTACCAAAAATTTGAGTGTAAGAAAGATTTATAAACATTTGATCTCTATTCAAAATACTCCAAAAAAATAATACAATGATTGTAGTTATAAATATGTACTTTAAAAAGTATAAACTTTTATTCACTTTTATATTATTTTTTATAATTGTAGGACCAAAAGTATTATTAAATAATGTTCCTGGAAGTGAACCTAATGCGAAACTAGCAAAATAAATTCCTGCTAAGATTTTTCCACAAAATT
>JAOIXS010000042.1 GCA_028225715.1 Candidatus Pelagibacter sp. | reverse complement strand
TGATAGGGTCTTTTATAAATTATTTAAATTGATTAGTTAGCTTTAACAGTAACTGATCTTCTATTTTTAGACCATGCTAACGGGTTAGAACCAGAATCTACTGGTCTTTCTTTACCATAACTTAATACAGAAATTCTGTCTGAAGAAATTCCATAAGTCATTAAATAGTCTTTTGCTGAATTGGCTCTTCTTTCACCTAATGCTAAGTTGTACTCTCTTGTACCCCTTTCATCAGCATGACCTTCCAAAACAACATTAATATCTGAATTTTTTCTTAACCATGTAGCTTGTTTTCTTAAAGTTTCTCTTGAAGCTGTTGTAAGCACAGTTTCATTTGTTGCAAAGAAAACTCTATCAGGAACACCTTTAGCCAACTCTTTTACAGTATCTGTGCCTGTATAAACGTCACCTTGAAGTTGCCCAGTTGTTACTGTACTTTTTTTTGTTGCACAAGCGGTTAGTACTAAACTAGCTAATATAATTAGAAATGCATTTTTTAAAATCTTGCTTAAGTTCATTGTTGCTCCTTAATTCTTATTTGAAATACTTACTTTTTCACAACTAATTAGATGTTTCAAGCTAAAAAATCAACTAATTTAAACATTAATTACTTAATAATGATGACCAAGATGGGTCAGAAGCATCGGTTTCAGTTTCAACCATCTTTTCATTATACCCTGTTAAATCAATGGACCACAATTTAGCTGAAAATCCCTCTCCTTTTGAATTGGTCTTAGTCTCTCTATAAAAGATAAGAACCCTTCCATTTGGTGACCATGAAGGAGCTTCTTGATAAAAGTTTTCTGTTAACAATCTTTCACCTGTTCCATCTGTTCTCATTACTCCAATATAAAATTTTCCTTTATGAAGTTTTGTAAATGCAATCAAATCACCTCTTGGAGACCACACTGGGGTTCCATATAAGCCATTTCCAAATGAAATTCTCTTAACATTTTTTCCATTTCTATCCATTACATAAATTTGTTGGTAGCCACTTCTGTCTGAGTTAAAAGTAATTTGCTTTCCATCTGGTGAATAAGAGGGTGACGTGTCAATTGATGGATGGTTAGTAATTCTTTCAACAATTCTATTTTCAAGATCCATAGTGTAAATATCAGAATTGCCATCTTTAGCAAAACTCATTATTATTTTTTTTCCATCAGGTGAAAATCTTGGAGCAAATGTCATGCCAGGAAAATCTCCTACTACTTCTTGCATTCCAGTTTCAATATCAAGTAAATAAACTCTTGGTAAATTTCTAAAATAAGAAAGATATGTAACCATCTGATTTGTTGGGCTAAATCTTGGTGTTAAAACTAATTCATTTCCAAGTGTTAAATATTTATTATTAAAACCATCTTGATCCATTATTGCTAATTTTTTTATTCTTTTAGTTTTGGGACCTTCTTCAGAAACGTATATTATTCTAGTGTCAAAATAGCCTTTTTCTCCAGTTAAACGTTCATATACCTTATCTGTAATGATATGACCTACTCTTCTCCAGTTACTAGGAACGGTAGTAAATGCTAAAGCCATCATTTCTTTTCCAGCTAAAACATCCCATAATCTAAACTCTACTCTTAGCTTTTCATCCACAAATGTAACCTTTCCTGTTACTAAAGCTTGTGCTTTAATTAAATTCCAATCCTCGAACCTTGGTTTTAAATTAGCTACATCTGGTTCTTGAAGAAATGCATCTTTGTTTAGTGGATTAAATAGGCCAGATTGTTTTAAATTATTTTCAACAACTATTGAAATTTCTGATCCAAGATCTTCTTTATTTAAAATTTTTTTAAAATTTTCTTTTGATTTATTGTCTATTGATAAAGGGGATACAGCAACTGGTAGTGGATTTAAATTTCCTCTTGTAATATCAACTTCAATTAAAGCAATAGCTTTAATGGGAATAATAATAAATAATATAAATAAATATCTTAATAACATTTTTATCCTTCTAACATTTCTCTAGCATCAAAGTTTAGTTGCATATCTTTCCACCTTTCATAGCCTGTACTAGGCACTCTAAGAGGTTGGCAAAGTTTTATAGCTCTTAATGCACTTTCAGCTAGTACTTTATAAAATCCCTGTCCAGGCCTATTCATTCTAGCATGATCAAGAATTTCTGTTTTTATAATAGAGCCATCTGGCTTTAATTGTAACTTAATTCTAACTAATAAATCCTCGTTAAACGGTAACCCTAGAGGAATACTCCAACATCCAAAAATTTGAGCTTTTAAGGCATCTTCTTCACTTAAGGTTAATCCAGCAAAATCCATTTCTTTATCTTGATCTTGGGTAACTTTATCAGATTTTTTATTTGTTTCCGCACTCTCAGTCTTAGATTTATCAATTAAAGCTGCAATACTATTGGTGTCAAATAGTTCTTTTTTTTCAAATTCTGAAATTTGTTTAATTTCTGTCTCTTCTTTTTCAGGGTTTTGCTTTACATCTTTAATCTTTTTTATTTTTTCTATTTTTTCATCTGGCAGTGGAACAGTGTCTGGCTTTTGTTTTTTTATTTTTTTTGGAGGTGCCTGTTCAGAAACTAATTTTTTTTCTTTTTCTTTAACTTTCTCTATTATTTTTTTTGCCTTAGGGGCAAAAGGAATATTAGTTTTATCTGTGATTTGAATTAGCTCAACTGATATAATTGGAGGAAGATCAATCGGTTTTTTAGCAAGGAATGGTAAGCTCATAGCTGTAATTACCACAAGAAATATATGAAGCCCAAAAGAAATAAAAATATTTCTATTCACTTTAACTACCTTTCTTTATATGGTTCAGAAATTAGTGCTACTTTTGTAAAACCAGAACCAGACAACATTCCCATTATTTCTAAAACTCTACCATAGTTTATTGATTTGTCTCCTCGAACATAAATTCTAGTGTCTGTTCTATTTTTTGATACAGCTAAAATTTTTGCAATAATTTTATCATACTCAACTTTAGATTCTTGAATAAATATTTCACCCTTAGAGTTTATAGATAATGTTAATGGTTCTAGTTCCTCAGGTAATGAGTCTGCAGAGCTTTCAGGTAAATCAACTTGTATTCCAACTGTTAATAATGGTGCTGTTACCATAAATATAATTAATAACACCAACATTACGTCAACAAATGGAGTAACATTTATTTCGCTCATAGGCTCTTTTGATGAACGATTGAGTTTAAAGGACATTTTATATTATTGATAAAAATCTTCTAGAAAAATTTTCTAATCTTTGTGAATATTTTTTTGAGTCATTATTAAATTTGTTGTAAGCAACAACCGCAGGTATTGCAGCCAATAATCCAAGAGCAGTTGCAAATAAAGCTTCTGCTATTCCTGGTGCTACAATTGCTAAACTTGTATTTCTTGAAATTGCTATAGATTGAAATGAGTTCATTATTCCCCATACAGTTCCAAACAAACCTATAAAAGGTGCTGTTGAACCAACTGTTGCTAAAAAAGTAAAACCTTTGTCTATTTTCGTAATTTGTTTTTCAATATTGACTTCAAGTATGCTTGCCATTCTTTCATTTAGGTTAGTTTTATTTTTGGCTTTTAATAAACTTTGCATTGTATCTTTAAACAATAAAGCTGTTGGGTTTTCTAAATCAGCTGGCAAACTATTATAAAAAGTTTCTGCTGATTTTGATTTCCAAAATTTTTCTTCAAATTCTTCAGATTCTAGGTTAATTTTTTTAAATAGTCTAAATTTTTCAATAATAACAGCCCATGAGTATATAGAGCAACCTATCAACATAATTATTACTGACTTTACAATAAAGTCTGCTCTTAAAAATAAACTCCACAAAGAAAAATCAGTATTTGAGGCAAGTCCTACTGCTTGAGATGTAATATCAGCTTCCATATTTAAGGTTTCACACTTAAATGTGTCATGAATTTGACTTTTAAAGTCTTTATTTATTCTTCTAATTTGTAGGTTTCGTAATAAAAGCTAGCAATTAATATTGCATCAGCTTTATTTGAGTCTTTTTTTCTTGATAACTCTGATGAAAAATAAGGAAATACCTCTATTGCTTTTGTTCGACTAGCGTCTTTTTCTGAATTAATAAGATTAAAATATTTTTTCCATTTTGTCGGTCTTACAAAGTACATTGGCAATTGCATTGCTGAACAGATTCCTTTTAAAATACCAAACGATTGTCCAAAATTAAACATACTAGTAACACCTTGACCTGGCATAGCTGATACTTGTTCAATTATAACTTTGATATCTTCCTTTTTAATGTCTTTAATTCTTGATGAGATTTCATAATAAATTTGAGCACCATTCACTTGTTTTTTATTTTTTTTTCCTTCTG
>JAOIXS010000041.1 GCA_028225715.1 Candidatus Pelagibacter sp. | reverse complement strand
ATTATAGGCAATGTCATCAGAGATAGCTGATATTTGAGCTTCCAATGATCCAGAGTTAGTAAAATTTATTTTATTCTTAAAACTTTTCAATCCAATCAGCCTATTAACTGTAGAAAGATCATCAATTGGTCCATTGTGCTTTAATAATCCATCTAAAGTTTCTAATGTTAAGTTTAGGCCTTTGAATTTAAGGTATTTATGCTCAAGAAACATGATTATTCTTAAAGTTTGAAGATTATGATCAAAACCTCCGAAGTTAACCATGCATTCATTAAGGGCATCTTCTCCAGCATGTCCAAACGGTGTGTGTCCCAAATCATGAGCCAAACTTAAAGTTTCAGCCAGATCATCGTTTAAACCTAAATGTTTAGCTATTGATCTTGCAATTTGCGCAACTTCAATTGAGTGGGTAATTCTAGTTCTAAAATGATCCCCTTCTGTATTAACAAAAACTTGTGTTTTATGCTTTAGCCTTCTAAATGAGGCACTGTGAATAATCCTATCTCTATCTCTTTGAAATGGTGTTCTATAAAGTGAATTGGCTTCTTTAAAAATACGACCTTTACTTTTAGATAGAGCTAAATTTGAGTAATTATTCATACTTTAAATTTAATAAATTGATATTATATTAGTAATATCAGTGTTGTTATATGATTAAAGAAATTAAATTTACAGATAAAGCTATAAAACAGATTAATAATTTGTTGTCTCAAAAAGATCCAGGGTCATTTTTTAGAATCGCTATTAAAGGTGGTGGTTGCTCAGGTTTTCAATATGAGTTTACTTTTGACAAAAAATTAGAAGCAGACGACTTAAAACATGAAAATATTCTCATTGATAAAACTTCAGCAGACTTATTAAAAGGTTCAGAAGTGGACTTTGTCTCAGAACTAATTGGTGATCAATTTAAGATCTCTAACCCACAAAGCAAATCTTCTTGCGGTTGTGGTGTTTCGTTCTCCATTTAATGATTATCACATCTTGGAATGTTAATTCTGTTAGAGCAAGAATAGAAAATATTAAAGAATACCTTCAAAAATTTTCTCCTGATGTTGTTATGATGCAAGAGATTAAAACTCAAGATGAGACTTTTCCTTATGATGATTTTTCAGCATTAGATTATGAAAGTCATGTATTTGGACAAAAAAGTTATAACGGAGTTGCTATTATATCTAAGCATAAACTAGAAAATGTCAGATTAGATTTGATTAAAGATAAATTGAAACAATCTAGAATTATTTCAGCAGAATTAAAACATAAGAAAAAAAATATTCAACTGATTAACATTTACACTCCAAACGGTAATCCTGTAGATACTGATAAATACACTTATAAAAAAGATTGGTTAGATACTTTGATTAAACAACTAAAAATTCTTTCAAAGAAAAATGAAAACATTATTTTAGCAGGTGATTTTAATATTCTTCCTTCAGCAGAGGATGCTTATAATATTAAAGGTTTTGAAGATGATGCTTTGTATAGACTTGAGATAAGAAAAAAATTCAGAGAAATGATTAATCTAGGTTTTCATGATGCTTACCGTCATATTCATGGTGAAACAGAAGGCTATACTTATTGGGATTATATGAGAGGTGCTTGGCAGAAAAATAACGGATTAAGAATTGATCACTTCTTAGTATCAAATTCTTTATTAAATATAGTTAAGAATGTTAATATTAATAAAGACCCCAGAGGAAAAGAAAAACCCTCAGATCACACACCTATTGAAATTGAATTAACTTAAAGATTTAATTTTATTAACAAGTTCTTCATTAATATTTCTTGGTCCTTTATCTAGTCTATTTTTATGTCTTCTTTCACCTGGAAGTCTAACGCCATCCATTGCTGACATTTTACTAAAAAACTCATCAGCATGTTTATCCCAACCTTTGCCAGAAATTTTCTCAGGTGAGATTGCTATAATAAATTCACCACCACTTGGAGGACCGCCATCGTTATTATCTTTAGCAGCAGTTTCAAAACTAAAATTTTCACCTATTAATGCACCAGCTAATAATTCAACCATCATTGCTATACTAGATCCTTTATAGCCTCCAAAAGGAAGTATAACTCCACCATCAGCAATTTCTCCTGGATCAGTTGTTTCTTTACCGTCTTTAGTTAAGCCTGTTCCAAGAGGAACTTTGTGCCCTTCTCTTTTCGCAATCTGAACTTCACCCATTGCCATTGAAGCAGTTGCCATATCGTAGACAACTGGAGTTTTACCAGGTCTTGGCCAAGCAAAAGAAATTGGATTTGTACCATATAAAGGTTTTGTAGCACCTGCTGGAGCAACGGCAGGCTTATAAGATGTGCAAGCAATACCAACAAGTCCTGCTTCAGCAATAGCTTCAGTTTCAGGCCAAAGAGCTGCCATGTGATGTGAATTTTTTATAGCAAGAACTGCTACACCATTTTTTTTTGCTAAATCAATAACAGCAGGTAATCCTAAGCTTAAAACCATAGGAGCAACTGCATTATTACCTAATACTTTAATAATACTTGGAGCAACATTTTCTAATTCGGGTCTTGCTTTACCATTAATCTTTTTACTTTTTAAGCCAGCCACATAAGCAGGTAATCTAAACAAACCATGAGAAACAGAACCATCTCTTTCAGCTCTCATAATAGTATCTGCTAAGATACTAGCATTTTTCTCATCACAACCATTAGCTAGTAATGTTTTTTTGGCTAGTTCTAAAATTTCAATTAATGTTAAGGATACTGTATTCATTTATTTAGCTTTACATTTTTTGCATAAACCAAAAAACTCTAAATTATATTTATTATATTGCATTCCAGTATCGTCTTCAAAATTAGTTAAATATTTTGAAAGTTTTGGATTATTAATTTCAGAAACATTTTCACACTTATTGCATATTGAAAAAGCTGTTGCTTGTGAAATTTCACAACTTGAACTTTTACATGCTACAAAAGCATTTCTACTTTCTACTTTATGTATTTTTCCAATCTCTACTAATTTATCAAGTGCTCTATAAACTTGTAATGGTGCTTTAATTCCTTTTTTTTTAACATTAAATAAAATGGAATAAGCCTTAAGTGGCTCTTTAGCTTTTTCTATAAAATCAAAAATAATTTGCTGATTTTTAGATAAAAATTCTTCTTTATGATTCATATGTACTTCTAACAATTACACGCTAGTTTTTCAATCGAGTGAATTTATTTATTTTTGTTAATGACAAGATAAACAAAACTAATGCAGCTGTGATTATGGATGGTCCCGACGGTGAGTTTAACTCTAATGAAGCAAATAAACCCACTATTACTGACAGCAACCCACCTATTACAGAATAAACAACCATTTGAACTGGATTATTAGAAAGATTACGTGCCATAGCCGCAGGGATAATTAACATTCCTGTAATTAATAATAATCCAACCATTTTAATAGAAATTGCAATTATAGCAGCCATTAGAATGGTAAAAATTGCATTCACTCTTGCTGGGTTCATTCCTTCAGCTTCAGCTAATTCATAATTAACTGTTGAAGCAAAAAGTGGTTTCCAAATAATCTTTAAAACTAATAATATTAATACTCCACCAATCCAAATAATAAATATGTCATTTGGAGCTACAGCAAGAATATCACCAAACAGTAGTCCCATTATATCAAAACGAATAAATGATAAAAAACTAATCACCACTAAACCTACAGCTAAAGATGAGTGAGCTAGTAATCCTAATAAGGCATCACCAGGCAAGTTGGTAGTTTTTTGTAGTTTTAATAAAACTAGTGCTACAGCTGAAGAAACAAAAAAAACTGATAAAGCAATATTAATATCAAAGGATAAAGCTAGAGTTACACCAAGTAATGCTGAATGAGCTAAAGTATCGCCAAAAAAAGATAGTCTTCTCCAAATAACAAAACATCCAAGAGGACCAGCAACTAAAGCAATGCCTATGCCAGCAATTAGAGCTCTTATAAAAAAATCATCTAGCATTATCAATGTTTCTTTTCTTTAATACTACCATCAGTAGAATGAGTATGATCATGCTTATGCTCGTATACAGATAATAACGTCGATGCTTGATCTCCAAATAATTCTTTATAGTTTTTATTATTTGCAACATTCATTGGTGTACCTGAGCAACAAACATGCCCGTTTAAACAAACAACATAATCAGTTTTAGACATAACCACATTTAGATCGTGAGAAATTAATAATATTCCACAATTAAGTTCATCAGAAATTTTTTTGATTAATTCATAAAGGGCAATTTCTCCTGTAAAATCTACACCTTGAACAGGTTCATCTAATACAAGTAAATCAGGTTTTTTTGCTATTGCTCTAGCCATTAAAACTCTTTGAAACTCTCCACCAGAGAGACTTCTTAAATCATTATGTTTAAGATGTTCTACTTCTGTTAATTTTAAAGCATTTACAACTTCATCAATATGAAGTGTTTGGGTTAAACTCATAAAATCAATTACTCTAATTGGCAATGTCCAATCGATTGATATTTTTTGAGGCACATAACCGATCTTATTTGTGTTTTTTGTAACTTTACCTTTAATGTTTTTATGAATTCCTAATGCAATTTTTGCTGTAGTGGTTTTTCCAGAACC
>JAOIXS010000040.1 GCA_028225715.1 Candidatus Pelagibacter sp. | reverse complement strand
AAATTCAATAATATTATTTGCTTCTTTTGTTAACTCCTCAAGAGATTGTGTGTTATTATCAGGTGGTAAATTTTTATCTTTCATATAATAATAATTATTAATACATGAAATCTAACCAATCAAATATCAAAAAAGCAAAAAAATACCTCAATAAAGATTACTGTATTGGTGTACCTACTGAAACTGTTTATGGTCTAGCAGCTAATGCATACAAGAATTCAGCAGTAAAAAAGATTTATAATTTAAAAAAAAGACCAAAAAACAACCCTCTAATTGTACATTATCACGATATCGATTCTCTTAAAAAAGATTGTTTGATAAATGATAATTTTATTAAACTTTATAAAAAATTTTCACCTGGCCCAATAACATACGTATTACAATTAAGAAAAAACTCTAAGATTTCAAAATATGTTACTAATAATAAGAAAAGTTTAGCAGTAAGATTTCCAAAACACACAATATTTAAAAATTTACTAAAACAGCTAGATTATCCATTAGCTGCACCTAGTGCTAATATCACAACTAAAGTAAGTGCTGTTAAGGCAAAAGATGTTAAAGAAGAATTTGGTAATAAAATTAGATATATTTTAGACGGAGGTACATGCGCTATTGGAATAGAGTCTACAATAGTTAATCTTACAGGTAGACCAACTATACTGAGATTGGGTGGTCTAGATATTTTAAAAATTCAAAAAACTTTAGGTTTTAAGATAAATAAATCTACTAATCCTAAGAAAAAAATAGTTCCTGGTCAATCTCGTCTACATTATTCTCCTGGTATTCCTCTAAGAATGAATGTCACAAAACCAAAAAATGATGAAGCTTTCATAATAATTAAGAGAAAAAAAACTAAATACAAAAATTATTTTTATTTAACTTCCAAAAATAATTTAGATGAAGCTGCAAAAAATCTTTATTCATGTCTAAGAAAAATAAAAAATAAGGGCTATAAATCGATTGCTGTGGAAAAGATTCCTAATATAGGACTTGGTAAAGCTATAAATGACAGATTGCGGAGGGCATCAAAGTATTAGACATCTAGTTTGGTTATGGTGCGCCTGCTAGGAGTTGAACCCAGAACCTCCTGATCCGAAGTCAGGCGCTCTATCCAGTTGAGCTACAAGCGCATATAGTATTAATATTACATTTTATGGAAAAAAACATTAATTTAATAGTTGGAGAAGATGAAAGTAATCTCAGGCTTGATGTATTCATCAATAAAAGAGAGAGTTTAATTAGTAGAACTAGAATTAAGAATTTAATTCTTAAAGAAAAATTAAAAATAAATAATCAGATTATTAATAGTCCATCAAAAAAAGTACTGTTTGGAGATGAGATAAATCTTCAAATTCCAGAACCTAAAGAAGCATCCTTAAAGCCATATAATTTTAAATTACAGATTGTTTATGAAGATGATGATTTACTTATAATCAACAAGCCAGCAGGCATAATTATGCACCCAGGTGCAGGAAATTATGATGAAACAATTGTTAACGCCTTAATGCATTATAACAAAGACTCCTTATCAACAATAGGTGACGAACTAAGACCTGGCATAGTTCATAGGATTGATAAAGATACGTCAGGATTAATAGTTATTGCTAAAAATAATGAGATACACGAAAACTTATCACATCAATTTAGTGAACACACAATTATGAGAGTTTATCAGCTCTTAATTTGGGGAAAACTTAGGCCTTCATCTGGAAAAATTGATACGTTTATAACTAGGAGCTCAAAAAATAGACAGATGATGGAAGTTAGTAATTCTAAAGGCAAAAGAGCAATCACAAATTACAAAACAATTGAGATTTTTGAAAATGATAAAACTCCTACATTAAGCTTAGTGGAATGTAGATTGGAAACTGGAAGAACACATCAAATAAGAGTTCACATGACACATATGGGTAATAGTATTATGGGTGATGGCAAATATAAAAAAAAATATAAAAAACTTAAAAATATTGACACTAATTTGGAAAACTTAATTTATAAATTAGATAGACAATTTCTACATGCTCAAACATTGGGGTTTATTCACCCTAGAACTAATGAGAAGATGACTTTTACCTCAATTTTGCCACAAGAACTTGAAAATATTTTAGTATTGCTTAGAAATACTGCCAAATAAAACCTTGAAATAATACTATAGTTAATTAAATAAATACAACTTATGAGTACTACAATGAATAAGAATCTTCCTGCACTCTCTAATGAAGGTGGTTTGTCTGCTTATCTGGAACAAATTAAAAAATTTCCAATGTTGGCAGCAGAAGAAGAATATATGCTTGCAAAAAATTGGAAGGAAACAGGTAATGTTAAAGCTGCAGAAAAACTTGTTACTAGTCATCTAAGACTCGTTGCAAAGATTGCGATGGGTTACAGAGGATATGGTCTTCCAGTAAATGAAATGATTTCAGAAGGAAATGTTGGACTAATGCAAGCTGTTAAAAAATTTGAACCTGAGAAAGGATTTAGATTGGCAACTTATGCAATGTGGTGGATTAGAGCTTCTATTCAAGAATATATTCTAAGATCTTGGAGCTTAGTAAAAATAGGAACAACAACCGCACAAAAAAAATTATTTTTCAACTTAAAGAAAATTAAAAACCAAATCGCTCCTCAGTCTGAAGGTGATTTAAGACCTGAACATGTAAGTGAAATTGCTAACAAGTTAGATGTTAACAAAGATGAAGTAATTTCAATGAACAGAAGACTTTCAGGTAAAGAATTTTCTTTAAATGCACAAGTTGGAGAAGATGGTGACGAATGGCAGGACTGGTTGGTAGATAAAGAGCTTGACCATGATTTAAAATTTGCACATCAAGAAGAAATGAGTCAAAGACAAAGTTTACTTAAAGATTCTATAAAAATTCTTAATGAAAGAGAAAGAGAGATTTTATACTCTAGAAGATTAAATGATGAGCCTACAACGCTTGAAGATTTAAGCAAAAAATACAAAATTAGTAGAGAGAGAGTTAGACAAATTGAAAACAAAGCATTTGAAAAGCTTCAAAAACACATGCTGCTATCTGCGAAATCTAAAAATTTACTTTCAGTAAACTAAACCTCAAAAGGGTTCTCTAAAAGAATTGTATCTTCTCGTTCAGGGCTTGTTGAAATACTTGAAACTTTTGTTCCAATAAAATCTTCTAATGCATAAATATAATTTTTGGCATTTTCTGGTAAAGCTTCAATATTTTTTATTCCTTGGGTAGAACTTTTCCAGCCGGGGAAAGTTTTATAAATTGGTTTGATTTTTATCTGATCCTCAACAGCAGCTGGTAGGTAATCCATTTTCTTTCCATCAAGTTCATATTCAACACACATTTTAATTTCATCTAATTCATCTAATACATCTAATTTAGTTAACGCTATTCCATCTATACCTGAAATTTTAATTGTTTGTCTAACCAAAACACCATCAAACCAACCACATCTTCTTTTTCTACTAGTGACAGTACCAAATTCTTTTCCTCTAGAACCAAGCAATTCTCCAATATCATCTGTTAACTCAGTAGGAAAAGGTCCTTCGCCAACTCTGGTCGTATAAGCTTTTGTTATTCCAAGAACATAATGAATGGAGTTAGGACCACAACCAGTTCCTGTAGCAGCACTAGAAGCTACCGTATTTGATGATGTTACAAAGGGGTACGTTCCATGATCTACATCAAGTAATATTCCTTGCGCACCTTCAAATAATATTTTTTTCTTTTGTTTTTTAAATTCATCAATTCTAAGCCAAACAGGTTGAGAAAACTTTAATATTTCTGGAGCAATCTTTAAAAGTTCTTCTTTAAGTTTATCTTTTTCAAAAATTTTTTTACCCAACCCTTTTCTAATTGCATTATGATGAAGAAGTACTGTTTCTAACCTATGGTCTAGATTGGTCTCAGATCTTAAATCCATAACACGAATTGATCTTCTTCCCACTTTATCTTCGTAGGCTGGCCCAATTCCTCTTCTAGTTGTTCCAATTTTTCCTTTTCCAGCAGCATCTTCTCTTATTTCATCCATCTCTCTATGAAATGGCAAAATAAGATTTGCAGATTCTGAAATTATAAAATTATCTACATTAACCTCAACACCCTTAGATTTAATTTCCTCTATTTCTTCTAATAGTGCCCAAGGATCAACAACGACTCCATTTCCTATAATGGAAATTTTATTTTTTCTTACAATCCCAGAAGGAAGTAGTCTTAATTTATAAGTTATTCCATCTATTACCAATGTATGTCCAGCATTGTGTCCTCCTTGAAAACGAATAACAACATCTGCTTGGTCTGATAGCCAGTCGACTATTTTACCTTTTCCTTCATCGCCCCATTGAGATCCAACAACTACAACATTTTTCATTATCTAAATTTTTTTTCTACTGTTACTGAACTTAAATGATTGATAGGTCCATGGCCTTTACCAAATTTAAGGTTTGAATTTATTGAATTGTGTACATACTTAGTTGCGAGCTCACAAGATCTCTTTAAGGTTTTTCCACATGAAAAGAATGTAGAAATAGCAGAAGAAAGGGTGCAACCAGTGCCATGTGTATTCCTGGTTGTAATTCTTTTATTTTTTATAATGAAAATTTCATATTTATTTACAAAGATATCTTGGACAATTTTTGATTCTAAATGACCACCTTTTA
>JAOIXS010000004.1 GCA_028225715.1 Candidatus Pelagibacter sp. | reverse complement strand
TAATAAAAAGAATATTTATATTATAGATGAAAGCTATAACTCTAATCCGTTATCACTAAAATCTGCTATAAAAAATTTTGATGAATTAAAAATTGATAACTCTAAAAAAAAATTAATACTGGGTGATATGCTGGAGTTAGGAAATTATTCAAAGAAGCTACACTTAGAGGCTGGCAAAGATATTAACAAAACTTCTCTTAAAAATATTAATGTAGTGGGTAAACATATTTTGTACACTTATAAAAACCTTGATAAACACCGTAGAGGCGCAGCTTTGAAAAATAAGTCTAAAATAATTGATTTGATAAAAAATGATTTAAATAATAATGATTATTTAATGATTAAGGGTTCAAACTCTACTGGACTTAACAATCTAGTTAACAAATTAAAAACTGGTAAGTTTAATGCTTTATAGTCTTATTACTCAATTAATTGATCAATATAGTTTTCTAAATGTATTTAAGTATTTAACATTTAGAACTGGTCTTTCAATGTTTACGTCAATGTTTGTAGTTTTATTAATAGGCACTCCTTTTATTAAATTTTTTTCAGTAAGAAAAATCTTAAATCCAATAAGAGATGATGGTCCTACTGAACATATAGTTAAGAAAATTGGAACACCAACAATGGGGGGTGTTTTAATTTTACTTGGACTATTTTCAGGAATATTACTTTGGGGTGATCTATCAAATTATCATATATGGTTTTTGTTATTTATTGTTACAGGGTTTGGGCTATTAGGTGCATATGATGATTATAAAAAAATTAAGTTTAAAAATTCATCTGGTGTTTCATTTAAATTTAAGATTATTTCTCAAATTTTAATAGCCATTGTTGGAATTTTTGGTTTAACTCAATTATCTCAAAATATTGAACTTACAAATTTATATTTTCCTTTTTTTAAAAATTTAATTATTAATCTTGGCTGGTTTTTTATTCCATTTTCTATTTTTATAATTGTTGGATCTTCCAATGCAGTTAATTTAACAGATGGTTTAGATGGCTTAGCAACAGTGCCAGTGATATTAGTGGCAGCATGTTTTGCATTTATTAGCTACGTAACTGGTAATATTGTATTTTCAGAATATTTAAATATTCCCTATCTTGAAGGCATGGGGGAAGTTTCAGTTTTTTGTGGATCAATCATAGGAGCTTGTTTAGGATTTTTATGGTTTAATGCACCACCTGCAAAAATATTTATGGGTGACACTGGTTCATTAGCATTAGGTGGATCTTTAGGGGCAATTGGTATTATTACTAAACATGAGATTGTTTTAGCAATAACGGGTGGGTTATTTGTACTAGAAGCTGTGTCAGTTATAATTCAAGTATTTTCATTCAAATTAACAGGTAAAAGAATTTTTAAAATGGCACCTATACACCATCATTTTGAAAAAAAAGGTTGGGCAGAATCAACAGTTGTAATTAGATTTTGGATTATATCAATAATTTTAGCAATGATTGGATTAGCGACATTGAAACTTAGATAATGTTAAATCTTGAAAAAAACTTTTTTAAAAAAAGAATATTGATTTATGGTCTAGGTAAAAGTGGTCAATCCGTTTATAGTTTTTTAAAAAAAAGTAATGTTATTAGTTTATTTGATGATCAAATAATTGCTAAAAAAAAAATTAAACATACTCACACAACATATAAAGAAATAACAAAAAAGGAATTTGACTGTATTATAATTAGTCCAGGAATAGACATTAATAAGTGCAAATTAAGTAGATTTTTAAAAAAAAATCATAAAAAAATTTATACAGATTTAGACATTTTTTATAGTCGATATGCTTTTAATCAAAAAATAACTATTACAGGTACAAATGGAAAATCAACTACTGCTAAACTTTTATACGATATATTAAAAGACCAAAAAAAAGATGTTCGTTTAGTTGGAAATATAGGTAATCCAATTTTGCTAGAAAAAAAGATCAAAAAAGACACTCTATTTGTAATTGAGGCTTCATCTTATCAACTAGAATATAGCAAGTTGTTTAAGACAAATATATCTATAATCTTAAATATTACACCAGATCACCTCGAAAGACACAAGACTATAGACAAATATGTAAGTGCTAAATTTGAATTAATAAAAAATCAATCTAAAAATGATATTGCAATTTTAAATACAAAAAATTTTTACATTAAAAGAGAATTAAAGAAAAAAAAATTAGCACCATCAATTCTGAAAATAGAAAAATATACAAGTGATAAGTTTATCAAAAAAATTGATAATTATTATTTTGATACAGATGGTAATAAAGAAAATTTGACATTTGTATTGAAAGTTTCAAAGCTATTAAATTTAAAAGATAACCTGCTATTAAAAACATTAAAAAATTTTAAAGGATTAAGTTTTAGACAAGAAATAATTCATAATTCTAAATTTTTAAAAGTTATTAACGATTCTAAAGCAACAAGCTTTTCTTCATCAGAAAAATTATTGAAATCATTAAAAAATATTTATTGGATAATGGGTGGTTTACCTAAAAAGGGAGATAAATTTTTACTTAAAAAAAACGATTGTAAAAACATTAAGTTATACATTTTTGGAAAAAATCAAAATTTTTTTATTAATCAATTAAAAAATAAGATGGCATTTCAATCATTTTTAGATTTAAAGACTTTAATAGCTAAGATTTTTTTAGATATTAAAAATGAAAATAATTTTATTAAAAAGACAATTCTTTTTAGTCCAGCATCAGCATCATTTGATAGTTTTAGAAACTTTGAAGAAAGAGGAAAATATTTTAATAAACTTATAAAAAAATATATAAAATGATAAATACTAGTTCGCTCAACTCAATGTATTATAACTGGTGGAAAAATATAGATAAAACAATTTTTTTATTAATAATATTTTTATTTAGTTTAGGTTTATTTTTTTCTTTAGTTTCAACTTCATTAATTGCTTCTGATAAATTAGATACAAATAATTATTTTTTCTTTTTTAAGCATCTGACCTATATTTTTATTGGGTTGGTAACTTTAATATTTTTTTCTTCTTTAAGTGAAAAAAATCTTTTTAGAATTTCTATTTATCTTTTTTTTGTTACTTTATTTCTATTATTTTTAGTTCCAATTTTTGGTACTGAAGTTAAAGGATCAAAAAGATGGTTGAATTTTTTTCTTCTTCCTCAATTTCAGCCAATTGAATTATTGAAACCATTTATTATTATTTTTCTAGCAACAATTTTATGTAGTGAAAAAAATTATAATATTTATATCAAATATTTATTGACTATTATTGCTATTATCCCAACTTGCTTACTATTAATAATGCAGCCCGACATCGGTCAAACATTGTTGGTATTTTTATCTTGGGCAATAATAGTTTTCGTATCTGGCATAAATCTACTATTCATTTTAATATTTATAAGTTTTGCTATTTTAACGTTGTTATATGTGGTTTTTTTTATCCCAAAATTTATTTATATAAAAAGTCGTATTCTATCTTTCTTTAACCCTGATGCAGGAACCCACAATTTTCAATCTGATAAGGCTATAGAAGCAATCAGTAGTGGAGGGTTTTTTGGTAAAGGAATAGGAGAAGGTACCTTAAAAACAAGAGTTCCTGAGGCCCATACTGATTATATAGTTTCAGTTATCTCTGAGGAGTTTGGTGTTATTGCAATAATATTGTTATTAATTTTATTTTTGTTTTTTGTTTACTCTGTTTTTAAAAAAATTTATTTAGAAAAAAGTGAAAAAATTAAATTAGTGCTAACTGGAGTTATAAGTCTAATAATTTTTCAAGCATTAATACATCTTGGGGTGAATATAAGACTATTTCCCACAACAGGAATGACATTACCATTTTTAAGTTATGGGGGTTCTTCAATTGTAGGAGTTTCTATATTATCTGGAATAATATTAAATTTAACAAAAAGAAAAATTCATTAGATGAATAAAAAAATATTAATTAGCACCGGTGGATCAGGAGGTCATGTTATACCTGCAACTATAATATATAAACACTTAGAGCATAATTTTGATGTTTCTATGACATCTGACTTTAGGGGTGCCAAATTTTTAAACAAAGATGAATACAATTTAAAAATATTTAATGTAAGGCCAATTTCAAAAAATTTAATAATAATGCCATTTGATTTTCTTTTAATGATAATTTTGATTTTCAAATCTATTTCTTTCTTAAGAAAAAATAAAATTAATATATTAATTTCAACAGGTGGATATATGTCACTACCTCTATGCATAGGTGCTAAAATTTTAAATATTAAGCTACTGTTATTTGAACCAAATATGGTTTTAGGTAGATCAAACAAATTTTTTATAAGTTACTGTCAAAAAATATTTTGTTATTCTAATAATATCAAAAAATTTCCTATTAAACTTAAAAATAAAATTAAAGTAATTCCAGCATTATTAAGAAAAAATTTTTATGATAAGAGGGATACTAATAACACATTAGATACAATTAATTTACTTATAATAGGTGGTAGTCAAGGAGCTAAAATATTTGATGATTTAGTTAAAAATGCAATTATTGAATTATCAAAAAAATATAAACTAAAAATTTATCAACAAACTAATTCTATTAACTTTGAAAGTTTAAAAAAAACTTATAAAAATAACAATATTAATTGTGAATTATTCAATTTTAATGATGATGTTATAAATTTTATGCATAAAACAGATTTATGCATCACTAGAGCAGGTGCATCAACATTAGCCGAGTTAAATTTTACCGAGATTCCATATTTAGCAATACCTTTGCCAACAGCAAAAGATAACCATCAATTCGAAAATGCTTATTTTTATAATAAACTTGGCTTTAATTGGTTGCTAAATCAAAAAGAAATAGATGAGAAAATATTACTCAATAAACTAATTAATATTATTGATAATAAAGAAGAATATCTTGCTAAAAAAAAGAACATGAAAGATTTTAACTATGAAAACACATGGAATAATATAAATCTGAAAATTATATCTGTTATTAATGAAAATTGAATTAGCTAAAACTGAAATTATACATTTTGTTGGTATAGGGGGCATTGGAATGAGTGGCCTTGCACTCATTATGAAAAGAATGGGTTTTAATGTCCAGGGTAGTGACGTCCTTGCAAATAAGAATATTGAAAGATTAAAAAAAGATAAGATCAAAATTACAATTAGCCATACTAAAAAAAATATAGCAAAAGCAACAATTGTTGTCATTTCATCAGCTATTAAAAATAAAAACCCTGAATTAATTGAAGCCAAACTAAAACAATTACCTATTTATAAAAGAGGAGAGATGTTAGCAAATATAGTCTCTTTAACAAAAAATATAGTTGTTACAGGTTCACATGGAAAAACAACAACTACGTCTCTATTAGCCTCAATATTTTCAAAGACAAAATTGGACCCTACAATTATTAATGGTGGTGTCCTTAATGCAATAAAAAATTCTGCAAAACTGGGTAAAAGTGATTGGTGTATATTAGAGGCTGATGAGTCAGATGGTAGCTTTATACATGTGCCACCAACTTATTCTATAGTAACAAATATTGATCGTGAGCACATGGATTTTTATAATTCAATGAAAGATCTTAAAGAATTATTTATTAAATTTATCAATAAAGTACCCTCGTTTGGGAAGTCTTTTATTTGTATAGATGACAAAAATAATAAAGATTTATTAAGTAAATTAAAAATGAAGAATTATTATACATATGGAATTGACCATAAATCACATTTCTGTATTAAAAATATAAAACAAGAAAAAGAATATTCTCAATATGATCTTGCTATAAATTTGCCAGGAAAAAAGAATTTAATTATAAGAAAAATTAGATTACCATTATTAGGAATTCATAATATTAGAAACTCTACCGCAGCAATAGCTGTGGCATTAACAATTGGAATATCGCAAGATATTATCAAAAAAGGATTGAAAGAATTTAAGGGTGTTCAAAGAAGATTTAATAAAATTTTTACACATAGAGAAACTAATTTTTATGATGATTATGCTCATCACCCAACTGAAATTAGAGAAGTGTTAAATGGTGTGAGAGCAGCTTATAAGAAAGAAGAAGTGATTTGCATATTTCAACCACACAGAATTTCTAGACTAAAAGATCTTAAAAAAGAATTTAGCTTATCATTTAAAAAAGCTGATGTTGTAATATTATGTCCTTTATATACAGCTGGAGAAAAAATAAAATTAGGTTTTAAATATAATAATTTTGCAAAAGATATTATTAAAAATTCAAAAGTAAAACTTTTTATGGTTGAGGATCAGTATCAATTAGCAAAATTTATTAAAAATACTATTTTTGGTAAAAAAATAGTTGTTGGTATGGGTGCAGGTACAATTTCAACATGGATGAGACAATTACCAGAATTGATCAAATGAGTATTGAAGAAATAAGAAAATTTTCCAATGAAATTAGTAGTAAAATTCACTTTGATTATGATTTAAAAAAGAGTAATTGGTTTAATATTGGTGGACAGGCCAAAGTTTACTTTAGACCAGATAGTTTGCCTGACTTAATTTTATTTTTAAAAAAATTTGGAGAAAAAGAAAAAGTACATATTTTAGGTGCGGGCTCGAATACTCTTATAAGTGATGAAAAATTTGATGGTGTTGTTATCAAATTAGGAAAAAATTTTTCTAATATCTCCATATTACCAAATGATGTTATTATAGCAGGCAGTGCTTGTCTTGATAAAAAACTTTCTGATTTTGCACTGAATAATGGAATAGGTGGATTTGAATTTTTAGCATGCATACCAGGTACTATAGGTGGGGGACTAAAGATGAATGCTGGATGTTTTAATAAAGAGTTTAAAGATGTGTTAGTATCAATCCAAGCAATTGATAAAAATGGACAGGTTTCAACAATACCAGCAAGTAAAGTTATATTCAAATACCGAAGTAATGATTTAAAAGAGGACTTAATTTTTTTAAGTGCATCATTTAAAGGATCAAGAAAAAATCAAGAAGAAATCGAAAAAGAAGTCTTAGAATTAAAGGAAAAGAAAGATAATGCACAACCAACAAAATTAAAAACAAGTGGCAGTACATTCAAGAATCCAATTGATCAAACTGATAAAAAAGTTTGGGAATTGATAAAAGAATCTGTAGCACTAGATACCAGCTTTGGAGATGCTCACATTTCAAATAAGCACTGTAATTTTTTTGTAAATAAAAATAATGCTAGCTTTGAAGATATGAATAAATTGATTGAATTTGTTAAGACAAGTGTGGAAAAAAAAACTGGAATAGTATTAGAAAAAGAAATTAAAATTTTAAAGTAAAATGAAAAAAAAAATCTTAATATTATCCGGTGGTATATCCAAGGAACGGCTAATTAGCTTAGATACTGGAAAACAAGTTGCCAAAGAGTTAATCAAAAATGGATATAAGGTTTTAATTAGTGAGCCTGATAAAAATCTATCAAAAGATATTACTTTATTTAAACCAGATATTATTTTTAATGCACTACATGGACAATTTGGTGAAGATGGATACATCCAAACGATTTTAGAGACTAAAAAAATTCCATATACACATTCAGGTATAATTGCATCATCGATAGCAATGGATAAAGAAATTTCAAAAAAAATTTTTATAAAAAATAAAATACTTACTCCAAATTATATCAAATTTAATTATAAAAAAAATAAATTTAATATTATAAAATTAATTGAAAAAAAATTAAAATTCCCTGTAGTAGCAAAACCTATAAATGAAGGGTCAAGCGTTCATGTATATATTTGTGAGAAGACTAATATAATAAAAAATCTAAATGCTTTGAGAGGTTATAATGAAATATTAATTGAGGAATTTATACCAGGTAGAGAAATCCAAATTGCAATAATGGATAATAAAGCGCTTGGTGCAATTGAACTTGAACCCAAAAGAAAGTTTTATGATTATGAGGCAAAATATAATTCTAGTGCTAAGACGAAGCACTTAATCCCTGTAGATTTGAGTAAAAATAATTTGGCTAAAATTAGCGGCATAGCAAGGAAAGCTCATAAAATTATAGGCTGTAAAGGTGTTACTAGATCAGACTTTAAATTTTTTAATGGGAAATTTTATTTACTAGAGATAAATACGCAGCCAGGTATGACTGAGCTTTCATTGGTCCCTGAGATAGCAAAACATAAGGGTATAAGCTTTATAAAATTAATTGAATGGATTCTAAACGATGCTTCAATCAACAGGTAAAAAAAATAAGATATTAATTTATTTATTATTTTTGTTCATTTTAAGCACTACTAGTGCAAAATTTATAAACGATCAAAACACACTATCTTCATCAGTAAGTAAAATCAATATCACAGGTCTTTCTGAAAGAAAAAATTTAGAGATATCAAATAATCTTAATAACTTTTTATATAAAAGTATATTTGTCATTAGCAAAGATGAAATAAAAAAAATTTTAGAAAAACATAATATTATACAAGAGTTTAATATAAAAAAAATTTACCCATCAACACTTAATATTGAAATTAAACCAACTAAATTTATTGCTCGAGTTTTTAATAATGGTCAATACCTAGTAGGTGCTAATGGAAAATTAATTGAAGACAAAAATAACAATGAATTACTCCCATATATATTTGGTGAATTTAATTCTCTTGATTTTTTGTCATTTAAACAGAATATTGAAAAATCTATATTTTCTTTTTCAAATTTAAAAACATTATATTTTTTTCCATCTGGAAGGTGGGATATTTTAACTAATAACGATATTTTAATTAGGCTACCACAAGAGCATATAGTTACGTCATTAAATTTATCTAAGAAGCTTATAGATAATAACAATTTTAAAGATAATAAATTTATTGATTTGAGGGTAAGAAATCATTTAGTTACCAAATAATGGATAATAAAAAATTTCAAACAATAATTGATTGTGGCTTTTCAAAAATAAGAGCAGGTGTATTTAATGAAGAAGATAAGAATAACCCTTTTTTTATTGAGAGCAACTTTTATATAGATCAGTCAAATCTTAAATTAGAAATTCAAAAAATTGTTACATCACTAGAAAAATCCACAAATGAATATATTGATAATATAGATTTGATGATAGATAGTTCAAAAACGATTTCTGTTGCTATTTCTGCATTTAAAAGAATAGAAGAACTGAAATTAAGACAAGATAATATTCTATTTTTAATTCAAGAAGCGAAACAACAAATAAAAAGATATTATTCAGATTATGATATTGCACACATAATTATAAATAATTATAAAATTGATAATGTTGATTATTCTGAGTTACCAGATGAAATTGATTGCCAATTCATATCACTAGATATCATTTTTATCTGCCTTCCAAGTGAGTTAGTGCTTAACTTTAAAAATATTTTTTCAGAATTGAATATATCAATTAATCAAATAATTTGCTCTAGTTATGCAAAATCAATCAATTATAAAAATAATTTAAATTTAACAGGAGAGGTATCTTTCATTGATATTGGTTTTAAAAAAACATCAATTATTTCCTTTAACAATGATAAATTAATCTTTTTGGATGTTCTGCCAATAGGTGGAAATCATATTACTAAAGATATCTCTCTACTTTTAAAAATTGATATTAATGAAGCAGAAAAACTTAAATTGAATTTTGAAAAAAATAACCCACAAGCTGATAATCCAAATTTTTCTTTGGAAATGCTGCAAAAAATAGCTTTTGCTAGAACAGAAGAGATTTTGGAATTATGTGATAAATCTCTTGCCTCAAATACGAAGACAAAAACTCAATCTAAGATGATACTGATGGGAGAAGGATCAAAAATTTTAGATAATAAATTTAAAGATAAAATTTCATTTTCTAAAGATATTGATTTTTTAGAGGAAACTCTAGGAGATGTTTGTCGGTCTGGTTACAAACTAAGAAAAATATATGACAAACAAGAGGTTGTAGTTGTGCCAAAAAAACAAATAAAACAAGGTTTTTTTGAAAAACTTTTTCATTTTTTCAAATAGACTAGTATTTTCTTGTAACATTTGTTGTTTTTCTAAATTTAAATCAATTATTTATAAGAATAATAATGTCTGTTCTTAATCAAAAAACTATCAATAGAGATATTACCTTTAAAGGTGTTGGGCTTCACAGTGGAGGAAATGTAACTATGACGGTTAAGCCAGCAAAACCAAATTCAGGGATTCTTTTTAAAAGAATAGATCTAAAAGAAAATAATATAATAGTTCCAAACATTTTTAATGTTAGTAGCGCAGTATTTTGCACAACCATAGCAAATGAAAGTGGAGTTAGTATATCAACAATAGAGCATTTAATGGGAGCATTATATGGTCTAGGAATTGATAACGCGTTGGTAGAGATTGACAATCAGGAAGTTCCAATTCTTGACGGATCAGCAAAACTTTTTATTGAAGAAATATCCAAAGCTGGAATAAAAAATAGTGAAGCACCAATAAAAATAATTAAAATTGAAAAAAGAATTGAATTTAATGATGGTAAAAAAACAATTTCTATAGAGCCAAGCAAAGTTAGTTTGGATATAGATTTTGAACTAAAATACGAAAACAATTTAATTGGAATACAAAGAAATTTGGTAAGTGTATTTGAGTCAGATTTAACTGATATTTATAATTCAAGAACCTTCTGTCTTTTTGAAGATATTGAAAAGTTAAAAGAAATGGGATTAGCTCAAGGAGGTAGCCTTGAGAATGCAATAGTTGTTAAGGACAATGAAATTTTAAATAAAAAAGGCCTTAGAAATAAAAAAGAATTTGTAAACCATAAGATTTTAGATTGTATGGGAGATTTATATTTAGCTGGTTATAAAATAATTGGAAAAATTGTTTGTTCTCAAGGAGGACATAAATTAACTAACCAATTATTAAGAAAAGTTTTTCAGCAAGACGAAAATTTTTCATTAATAGAGATTACAGAAAAACATTTGCCAAATACCTTCATAAATAAGAGTCACCTAAGATCTATAGCTTAAAAAAATAGAGTTTTATTCATAACCTGTTAGAATAAGACAATGCTTTCAAAATTAAAAATTATACTTCTTTTAATCATCCTTACCTTTATTTGGTCTTGTGGAGATAAAACAAAAAAAATATCTGAAATTGTAGAAGTTGATATGGAAATGCAAATGTCTAATGCATACAAAGAGGGCTATTTTGAACTTCAAAGAGGGGATGTTTTATTAGCAGCTAAAAAATTTAATGAGGCTGAGTTGTTGTTTCCACAGTCACCCTGGGCAGCAAAATCTGCAATTATGGCGGCTTATGCATATTATACTCAAGATTATTACAGTGACGCAATTTTTGAGTTAGAAAGATATTTGGTAACATATCCAAATCATAAAGATAAAGTTTATGCACATTTTCTTTTAGGTATGAGTTTTTATGAACAAATAGTTGATGAAAAAAAAGACTTAAAATCAATATTAGATTCCAAGGAACAATTTGAAACTATAATTAGAGATTACCCTAGTACTGAATTTGCTATGGATGCTAAATTTAAAATAGATTTAATTAATGAAATTTTGGCTGCAAAAGAGATGTACATAGCCAGATATTATTTAAAAAAATCTAAGTGGATCCCAGCACTGAATCGATTTAAGACAGTTGTTAAAGATTATAATACAACCATTTATGCAGAGGAAGCTCTTCATAGATTGGTTGAAATTAATTATAGACTTGGATTAATTGATGAGTCAAAAAAATATGCAAACACTTTAGGATACAATTATCAGTCTTCTGATTGGTATAAAAATTCTTATAAAGTATTTAATAAAGGTTATAGAGATGGTGTAAAAGAATTACAAAAAGATAAAAAGAAAAAGATAGGCTTAATAAAAAAATTTAAGGGATTATTCGAGTAAAATGAATGATAAAGACCTTGAAATTGAATACTTAAAAAAAATTGATTTATTTCAAAAATATAACAAACATTATTATGATAAAAACAAACCCATTGTATCAGATCAAAAATTTGATCTTTTAAAAAAAGATATAGTAGATTTAGAGAATAAATATAAATTTTTAAAAAGTGAATATTCTCCTACTAAATCCACAGGATTTAAACCGTCAAAAAATTTTCAAAAAATAAAACATAAAGTTCCAATGTTGTCACTTGGAAATGCTTTTAATGAAGAAGACTTAAAAAATTTTGAAAAAAAAATAATTAATTTCTTAAGTTTAAAAGATATAAATTCTGTCGAATATAGTGCCGAACCAAAAATTGACGGAATATCTGCATCGTTAATTTATATTAATGGAAAATTAACCAAAGGACTTTCTAGAGGAGATGGCAATGAAGGAGAGGATATTACACAAAATTTAAAAACAATTAATGATATACCTTTAGAAATTACAAAAAACAACTTCCCTAAAGAAATAGATATTAGAGGTGAAGTTTTTATAGAAAATAATGATTTTAAAAAAATTAATGACAAGTTTGCAAATCCTAGAAATGCTGCTTCTGGATCACTAAGACAAAAAAATTCATTAATAACAGCAAAAATTCCACTAAAATTTATTGCCTATACTTATGGTTATGAAAAAAAAATGAATATCAATAATCAAACAAGTTTTTTAGAAAATTTAAAATTATGGGGCTTTAAAACAAACCCATTTAATAAAAAAATTGCTGGAGTTAAAAATTTATTATTAAATCATAAAGAATTAGAGGAAAAACGAAAAGAGTTGGCATTTGATATAGATGGAATTGTTTATAAAGTTAATGATTTTGACTTACAAAAAAGATTAGGTTTTGCTGCTAATGCACCCAGATGGGCGATAGCACATAAATTTTCAGCCAATAGTTCAATTTCAGAAATTATGAATATTGAAATACAAATTGGTAGAACAGGGGCACTTACCCCAGTTGCAAAAATTAAACCAGTTAATATAGGGGGAGTAATAGTTTCAAATGCAACACTTCATAATGAAGATGAAATTGTTAGAAAAGATATAAGAGTAGGAGATACTGTCAAGGTTGAAAGAGCTGGAGATGTAATTCCACATGTAGTTTTGGTAGATTTAAAAAAAAGAAAACAAAACTCAAAAAAATTTATTTTTCCTCTAAAGTGCCCATCTTGTGGGAGCAAAACAATTAAAGATTATAACGAGACAACTAAAAGACAGGATGCTGTAAGAAGGTGTGCTAGCGAGGGGTTTGAATGTGAAAAAATTGCGATAGAAAGAATTAAACATTTTGTTTCAAAGGATGCATTTAATATAGAAGGATTTGGGAAGAAAATTGTTGAAAATTTTTGGAACCTTAAATTAGTTAGACTTCCACAGGATATATTTAAGCTTAATTATAATAAAATAGAAGAACTTGAAGGGTGGGGAAAACTATCAGTTGCTAATTTAAAATTTTCAATTGAAGAAAAAAAAAATATTTCTCTAGAGCGATTTATTTATTCATTGGGTATAAGGCATATAGGACAAGAAAATGCGAAACTTATTGCAAGACACCTCAAAACATCATCTAATTTTTTTAGATTATCAGGAGAAGGTAATATTGAAAATTTATCCAATATTGATGGAATTGGAATAACACAAATTCAGTCCATCAAAAAATTTTTCTTAAATAAAACTAATCTTAATGTGCTGTCTGAACTAGAAAAAAATTTATTAATCAAAGATATAATTTTAATAAATAATAAAGGGTTATTAAAAAATAAAACTTTTATGTTAACTGGAAAGTTGAATGGAATTAGTAGGGCAGAAGCAAAATCATTAATAGAGCAAAATTCTGGAAAAATAATTAGTAATGTTAGTAAAAAACTTGATTTTTTAATTGCTGGTGACAAACCAACTTTAAAAAAAATAAATACAGCTAAGGATTGGAATATAAAAGTTATTAATCAGGTAGAATGGTTAAAAATGTTAAATAAGAGTGGCTAACCACTTTCTTTCTTTTTTATTAAGTAAACTAGAAAATTCTGAATAAATATTTAAATGATATTTAAATAAATAATTTTTTTCTGTTTTATTTAATAGTTCATAGTTAATTAGGTCTTTTTCTAAAGGAGCAAGTGTAAGGTTTTGGAAATTAAAGCTTCTTTTGGTTTCTTTAGCATAGATTAAGTTTTCAATCCTAATACCAAATTGGTTTTTTTTATAAAAACCAGGTTCATTACTTAAGATCATTCCATTTTTTATCTTTATCAAATTATTTTTTGAAATTGATTGAGGTCCTTCATGAACATTTAAAAAAAAACCAACTCCATGTCCTGTTCCGTGGGCATAATCTTGACCTTCTTTTTTTAAAAACTTTCTTGCTTTTATGTCAATTTTTTTCCCAGTGTCATCTTTATTTAAGTTTGTTAAAGCAACGGCAATATGGCCCTTTAATACGTTGGTATAAGCATTTTTGATAAATTTGTTTTGTTTTGAGAAGGAAATAGTCCTTGTAACATCTGTAGTGCCGTAATGATATTGCCCACCAGAATCTAACAATAAAATATCACTCTGTTCAATTTTTTTAGTTGTTTTTTTATTAGCTCTATAATGAACAATTGCACCATTTGAACCAGCGCCAGCAATAGTATCAAAACTTGGAAATAAATAATCTTTATTTAGTTTTCTAAATTTTTCTAATTTATTTTGTGCATACACTTCTGTTATTTTTTTTTTGTTAACATTTTTGATCCAATAAATAAATCTTGTTAATGCTAAGCCATCTTTTTTATGGGCCTCAATCATATGTTTTATTTCACTGGAACTTTTGATTGATTTTAGTTCATAAACAGGATCATCAAATTTAAGTATATTAAATTTTGATTTAATGATTTTTTCATAAAAGATTGAGCAAGTTTTATTATCAATAATAAAATTTTTACCTTTTAAATTATCTAAAAATTGTGGAAGTGAATTGATTGGTAAGATTTGTTTCTTTTTAATTTTTTTATCTATTAAAAGGTTTTTTAAATTATTTTCATTTGCTATTAAAAACAATTCCTTTTTTTTATTTAGTATTAATCTAGTATTTGCAATTGGACTATTTGGATTATCGTATCCACGAATATTTAAAAGCCAAGCCACATTTTCAGGTGCGGAAATGAAACAATAATCTGCTTTGTTATTTTTAAGAAATTTTACAACTTTAGAAATTTTAGAACTATATGACTCACCTACAATTTTTGTGTCTAGAGAATAAAATGGTTTTGTATGTTTTTCTTTAAATCTAAATATTTGGTCAATTAAGTTTTGATCAATAGAAATTAAATTGTTATTTATAAAATATTTACTAAGTAATTTGGATGTAAATAGTTTTGGGTCGTAACCTAAATTAAAATTTTTAATAATTGCATGAGGTAGTTTTTTATGAATTTCAATTATCTTAAAATTTTTAGATGATTGTTGATGTGCTTGAATAGTATATCTTCCATCAACAAATAAATAATTTTGTTTTTTTAAGACCACTGCAAAACCTGCAGAACCTGAAAAGCCTGTAATATTTTTTAACCTGTCATTTTTTGCATATTCAGAAAAATACTCATCATTTTTTGGAATAATGTAACCATCAATGTCATATTGATTAAATTTATTTCTTAAAATTTTTATTTTTTTTAAAATCATTTAATTCTTTTTTGATATCTTATCCATCCAGGACTTCTAGTTTCTTCTTCAATCTCAAAATCTTGATTAAACTCAAAATCTTCTTCATTATCTTTAGAGTCGTCAAAAAAAGAATTTTTTTCTAAAAATTTTTCTGGTAACTCTTCAATAAACCTTGAAGCCATACTGTCTATCCAATTTCCCTGATAAAACCTATTCATAGCAAAAGATATAAGTGCTTTTTTTTTGGCTCTTGTTATGCCCACATAAGCTAATCGCCTTTCTTCTTCAAGCCCATTTTGGCCTTTTTCTTCAATAGATTTTTGGTGTGGGAAAAGACCTTCTTCCCAGCCTGGTAAGAAAACTACATCAAATTCAAGTCCTTTAGATCCATGCATTGTCATCATGTTAACTTTTTCTCCATCCCAATCTTGATCAACTGAGGTAGCAAGAGCAACATGTTCTAGAAAACTTTCTAAATTGTCAAAATCTTTCATTGCACTTAAAAGTTCTTTAATGTTTTCAAGTCTATTTTCATTTTCTAAATCTTTTTTATTTTTTAACATACTTGAATAACCAGATTCATCTAAAACGAGTTGTAATAATTTAACATGGTTAATTTTTTTGATATTAATGTCATTCCTCCACTTATCCATGAGGAATAAAAAAGAACTAAGACCAATTTTAGTTTTAGGTTTAATTAAATTCTCTTCAATTAATTTTTTGGAAGCAATTTCCAAACTAACAGTGTTTGTTTTTGAAAACTCATGAATTAATTTTATAGTACTTTCTCCAATTGCTCTTTTAGGATTATTGACTATTCTATCAAAAGCTAAGTCATCTTTTGGCTGGTGAATCAATCTTAAATATGCAACACAATCTTTAATTTCTGCTCTTTCATAAAATTTTGTCCCACCAAGAATTCTGTAGGGTAAACCAATTTTTAAAAATCTTTCTTCAAATTCTCTTGTCTGAAAAATAGCTCTAACTAGAATAGCAATATTATTAAAAGAATACTTTTTTTTAAGTTTTTTTTCAATTTCATCAGAAACTCCTATTGCTTCATCTTTTCCATTCTTAAAACAATTAAGTTTGACAAGATCTCCTTCCTCCATAGTTGTCTTTAAAGTTTTTCCAACTCTGTTTTGATTGTTAGCTATAAGATTTGAAGCAACAGATAATATATTTTGTGAGGAACGATAATTTTCTTCTAATCTTATTACTTTTGAATTTTTATACACTTGATCAAATTCTAAGAAATTTTTTATTTCTGCTCCACGCCAACTATAAATGGACTGATCATCGTCTCCAACACAACACAAATTTTTGTGTTTTTCTGAGAGTAAGTTAAGCCACTTACTTTGTATATAATTTGTATCTTGGTACTCATCTACAAGTATATATTTAAAATTATTAGAATAAATATTTCTTATGTCCTGGTTTTTTTCTAAAATTTTAACCACATGTAAAATTAAATCTCCAAAGTCACAGGCATTTAAATCTAATAACTTTTGTTGATAAATTTTATAAAGCGGGAGTATGGTTCTTTCAAAAATATCATTTTTATTGATTACAACTTCATCTGGATAGAACCCTTTATTTTTCCATCTATCAATTATCGAAAGAATAAATTTTGGGGCTAATTGCTTTATGTCTATATTCTCAGCTTTACAAATATTTTTGATTAATCTTACCTGGTCATCTGTATCAATAATTGTAAAATTAGAAGTTAATCCAGCAGCTGGCGCATGTTTTCTTAGAAGTTTTGCACATATAGAGTGAAAGGTTCCAAGCCACGAAAGCCCTATGGCCTCAGAATTTAATATAGAGCTTACTCTGTTTTGCATTTCTTTTGCAGCCTTATTAGTAAAAGTCACCGATAAGATTTGGTTTGGAAAGGCCTTTTTTTCATTGATTATATGAGCAATTCTTGAAGTGAGAACTTTCGTTTTTCCAGATCCGGCTCCTGCAACAATTAGTAACGGTCCATCAAGATATAAAACAGCCTCTTTTTGAGCGTTATTAAGATTGTTTAAATATTCAGAGTTTATCATTTTTTAAATTTCATTATAAGATATTTAACTTTCAACAAGATTTATGAAAAAAATTGTTAAAATCTTTAATAACTTTATTAAAAGGACAATATTCAAAGTTGAGAATAAAACAAATGATAAGTTTCATGTCAGCAACTTTAGTAAATACATAATAGCTGTAATTGTTGTACTATTTATTTACATTTTTTATTTATCGATACCTCTTTTGTATGACAAAAATTGGGTACAAAATAAAATCTTAACCAAATTAAGTGATGAATTTAATATAAATCTAAGCAATTCATTTGATATTTCCTATCGTATTTTACCAAAGCCTCATTATTTAATCAAAGACACAAAAACTGCTTCAGCAGAGATCAAAAAATTAAATGTTTATATTAGTCAAAATAATTTTTTCAATAAAGATAGTATTAGAATAAGCGAAGTAGTTATTGAAGAAGCAAATTTTTCTTTATTAAAAGATAATTTTAAAACACTCTTTAAAGATAGTGAAAATAAATTTTCTAAAAAAAAAATTAAAATTAAAGATAGTAATATTTTTTTCAAGGACAATTTAAATGAAATAATTTCAATTATTAAAATCTCCAATGCATTTTTATTTTTTGATGAAAAATTTTTATTTAATCTTTTCGATTTAAAAGGAGAAATTTTTAACATACCCTTTGAATTAAATTTTCAAAATATAGTAAATTCTCAAAAAAAAATTATAATAAAGGTTCCTGATCTTAAACTTAAAATTATAAATGAATTTTTTAAAAAAGATGAAGATTTTAGTAGTGGAATAAATAATATTTCTTTTTTAAGTTCATCTATTAATACTAAATACAATATTAAGGATCAAATAGTAATATTTCAATCAGAAGGTTCTAGAGTTTTTAATTCTAAAATAAATTACAATGGACAACTTTCAATAAATCCATTCGATCTAAATCTAAAAATTAATTTATATAATTATAAAATTTCTAATTTATTTACACCCAATTCTATAATCAATGAATTTATTAAATCAGGTTTATTATTTAACGAAAATATTAGTGTACACACTTTAGTAAATATAGAATCTACTAAAAAAGATGAAATTTTTAATAAAGCTAAACTAGATTTAAGAGTTTTAAATGGCAAAATAAGTTTTGATAACTCGATGTTTATAAATAATAATATTGGGTTAATAGAAGTTTCTAATAGTAATTTATTTTTAGAGAATAATAAGTTAATTTTAACCTCTAATTTATCGATAGATATTAAAGATATTGATGGATTATTTTCTTTCCTAAACACTAGTAAAAAATCAAGAAAAGATATTAAAAATATTAAGCTAAATATAATTTATGATTTCTTGGGTAATGAAATTTCATTTAAAAATATTAAGATAGATGACAATAAAGTGAGTGATCAATTCTACAATATAGCCGAAGGTTTTAATGATAATAATTCTAATAATTTAACTAAAAGTAGAAGATTATTAAACGAACTAATAGGAATTTATGAAGGATAGATCATTTTTTTAGGGTCTACAATTTTTTCATATTCTTTCTCATCAACAAGACCTGTTTTAAGAGTTTCATGCTTTAGTGTTGTCCCATTTTTTAAAGCTACCTTTGCAATTTTTGCTGCATTATCATATCCGATGTGTGGAGCTAGCGCTGTTACTAACATTAATGAATTATCCAGATGTTCTTTAATTCTTTTCTTGTTAGCTTTTATTCCTTTAACACAATAAACCGCAAAATTTTTAGTACTATCTGCAATAAGATCTATCGACTGAAGTATATTATGAGCAATCATTGGCTTAAATACATTCAATTCAAAATGCCCGTGAGATCCAGCAACTGTAATTCCAGTATGATTGCCTATTACTTTGGCACAAACCATCGTTACCGCCTCACATTGGGTAGGGTTAACTTTTCCTGGCATGATAGATGAACCAGGTTCATTTTCTGGTAGTATTAATTCACCATATCCAGCACGAGGTCCTGAACCTAAAAATCTTACATCATTTGATATTTTCATTAATGCAACAGCACAAGTATTTAGTGTGCCTGAAAAATTTACAATAGAATCGTGTGCTGCAAGTTCTGCAAATTTATTTGTAGCTGGTTTAAAGGGGATTTTAGTATATTTGGCAATCTCTTTAACAATTTTTTTATCAAAACCTTTTTTAGAGTTAATTCCAGTTCCAACTGCTGTTCCTCCTTGAGCTAGAAAATATATTTCTTTAAGAGCAAGCTCTATTCTCTCAATACATTTTTTTAGCTGCACATGATAGCCTGAAAATTCCTGTCCAAGTGATAACGGTGTTGCATCTTGCAAGTGAGTTCTGCCAATTTTAATAATATTCTTAAATTCTTTAGATTTTTTTGCTAACTCTTTTTCTAAAATTTTTAAGCTAGGTAATAGTTTTGATATAGTTTCTTGAGCAACAGATATATGCATAGCTGTTGGAAAAACATCGTTTGTTGATTGAGATTTATTTACATGATCATTTGGATGAACTGGTTTTTTTGAGCCTTTTTTTCCACCTAATATTTCAATTGCTCTGTTTGCAATTACTTCATTAACATTCATATTAGTTTGCGTGCCAGAGCCTGTTTGCCAAACCTTTAAAGGAAAATTTTCATCTAGCTTTCCTTTAATAACTTCATCTGAGGCTTTTATTATTGAATTAGTAATTTTTTTATTGATCTGTTTTTCCTTATAATGCACTAAAGCAGCAGACCTTTTAATGATTGCAATAGATTTTATGATGGAAATATTAACTAAAATTTTTCCAATATTAAAAAACTTATTAGACCTTTGAGTTGATGCACCCCAATATTTATCACTAGGTACTTTGATACTTCCAATGCTGTCAAATTCTTTTCTTAATTTCATTGATTAATATATAATTAGTAATTTAATATACTTATATATTAATTTTTAAAAACTTACAGGAGCTAAATGTCAAATTTTAACAAAGTAAAAACTTTTATGGAAACCTTTGGTCAAGAAGTCAAAACTAAGCCATCTTTTAGCACTGATAAGATCAATAGTCTTAGATATGATTTAATAAAAGAGGAATTAGAAGAGCTTAAAGAAGCAATGGAGAATAAAGATCTTTTAGAAGTTGCAGATGCTTTAACAGATATACTATATGTAGCTTATGGAGCTGGACACGCATTTGGTATTGATCTTGATAAGTGTTTTGAAGAAGTACAAAGTTCAAATATGAGTAAATTAGGTGAAGATGGCAAACCCATCTATAACGAATCTGGAAAAGTTATGAAGGGCCCTAAATATTTTAAACCTGATTTAACTAAATTTGTAAATTAGTAGGGGCGTTCTGTTACCCGGTGCCCCGGACCGTGCTTCTATAATCCTTATTTTGCTACGATGTTGAAATACTAGAGGGTACAAAATTACCTAAAATCCCAACACTAGCCCGACAAAGATATTGGTGCTAGGGTCAGGGTTCATGAAAAAGATTTTAGGGATCGTGTTTCTGGGAATGATTTTATCTGGTTGCTCAATTAATGAAAGTTCCCTTAATGTTGGGACTAATTTTTCAGATTATGTATCATCATGCAAAAAAGTAGCTTTTGGAGGACCAAGACTTGTATTTAATGATGGAACCCTCAAAGGTTATCATTGTGAAGATGCTACATCAGCAAACACTATGAGATATGAATTTTTTGAAAATAATAGGTTAGTTAAAGTGTGGTCTAGACCTGTTTCAGCAGCAGAGAAACAAGCAAGATTCAATAATACATTATTAGGACTTGCTATATTGAATTCTGGAACAACATCAGGAACAACAACACTGTCACAACAACCTGCTGGGTTTTTAAGTTTTAATCTTGTTTCTGGTATGAATAGAATCTGTTTTTATGATCAAATGGGTAGCATGAATACCAAAACAGTTAGTGCAGGAGAAATTTGTCCATTAGGCTTTTAATAAAAAAACTTTTAGGGATCCTGGTTCTGGGTTTGTTGTTGAGTGAGAACGTTATAGCAAAGAGCAAAAATATAGGTAATGGATTATCCATTAATATACCTAATAACTATAAATATTTTGAACTAACATTTAGACAGCTTGTTTCAAGGTTTCCAGACATTACATCTGATGAACAAATTTATGACGACTTTGGAATAGGTGTAGATGCAAAATTAATTGTTATTGCTAATAATAAAAAAACAATTAAATTTTTTGATGACGTTACATCTATTTCAGGTTTAGAAAAACTTAATAGAAAACATGTTGAGCCATTGATGCAAAAATTTCAAGATCAAAAATTTTTAAATAAAATGATGAAAATTATTCAAAAAGAAGAACCCAATGTAGATTTTGAAAATATTACAGAAGATGAAATGATACAATTAATGGAAAAAATTTCTGACAATCCAAAAATGATCAAGGCATTTGAAAGACTTTTTAAACCGTATATTAAGAAATTTAATGCTGAATATGATCTGGACAAATATACAATATTATTAATCGGGGATAAAAAATCTGATTTTATTGATGAAATAAAAAGTGAGGATATAGATAATTTAAATCAAATAGTTAGAGATGGATTAATAGAATTATATGAAGAAGCAAAAGATCCATCCCTTAAAGATATCAAAGATTGGAAATTTAAAATTGCAAAAAACCATAATGGAGATTTATATTTATACTCAAATGACAGTCTGCAATCACCATATGTTACATCAAAATTTCATCAGGAAATATTTATTACATCACATAAAGATAGAATATTAATTGCATTATCTATCTGTGTAGAAAAATGCAATAACACAACAGATTTTTTAGATATAATAAAACCTACAAATTTATATGTAAAATCTAGTACTGTCGTTTCAGAGACTGACAATAAAGATTTAACTGAACAATTAAAAACTTTAAGTGAATTATATAAATCTGGTGCCCTAACTAAAGAAGAGTTCACGAAAGCTAAAAAGAAACTTTTAAACTAAAAATCCCGACCAGAGCCCGACAAAAAGCAATCTAAACGTTAATCAGCATTATAAATAAAGAGAACTAGAAGAGTAGTAAGGGGCGTTCTGTTACCCGGTGCCCCAGACCGTGCTTCTATAATTAACCTAAGTTAATTATGCAGCAAGTGCGTAACTTTCGTCAGCATTTAAAGTTTAGCCCGTTACGGTGGAACAATCCCGAACGAAAGAATAGCCTTTAGTCACCCGTCGATCCTGTTTCACCCCCATAAGTTGTAATGGTGGAGGTGGTGGGTACTGCCCCCACGTCCGTAATGGTTATTACGAAATTCGTTTATCGTCGTAGTTGGCAAGCCAACAGTATTAATATAAAAGCATTTGAAAGAGATTCAATAAAAAAAAAATTCAATAAAAATAATGAAATTAACTACAGAACAAGCACAAGAAATTAAAGATCAACAGTCTCAACAAAATCAAACTAAAAGAGTTACTGCCCCAGCACTTGAAAATATCCTTTATGAGGCAATACCCGCATTAGATCATGGTTTTGTAAGAGTAGTTGATTACATGGGTGATGATACTTCAATTGTTCAATCAGCCAGAGTTTCTTATGGAAAGGGAACTAAACAAGTTTCAACAGATGCAGGTTTAATTAAATATTTAATGAGACATTGGCACAGCACACCATTTGAAATGTGCGAAATCAAATATCATGTGAAGCTACCAATCTTTATTGCTCGACAATGGATCAGACACAGAACTGCAAATGTTAATGAATACTCAGCAAGATATTCAATTCTAGATAAAGAATTTTATTTACCATCAGCAGAAAATTTAGCTGCACAATCCTCAAGTAACAGACAGGGTAGAGGTGATGTGATTGAAGGTGAACAAGCAAAAGAAGTTTTAGAACTTTTGAAAAATGATGCTGAACAAACTTATGATAATTATGAAATGATGTTGAATCAAAGATTTGATGGTTCAACTATTGATGAAAATAAAAAAGGACTAGCAAGAGAACTTGCAAGAATGAATTTAACTTTAAACACTTATACGCAGTGGTATTGGAAAACTGATTTATTAAACTTAATGAATTTTTTAAGATTAAGAGCAGATAGCCACGCTCAATATGAAATACGAGTTTATGCCGATATCATGCTAGATACAGTTAAAAAATGGGTACCCATAACTTATGATGCATTCATGGATTATAGAGTAGGTGGGACTGAAGTTTCAGCTAAAGGAAAAGTTATAATTCAAAAACTTATTAAAGGTGAAGACGTTAATCCAGATAGCTCAGGCTTATCTAAAAGAGAATGGAACGAACTGATGGTTTCTTTTGATCTTAAAGATAAGTTGATTTAATTTTTCTAGCAAAGTCTAAATATATTTTAGAAATTTCGTGTTCAGGATTAGCTTCTACAATTGGCTTTCCTTCATCACCACATTTTCCAACTTCAGGATTTATTGGAATTTCTCCTAAAAATTCTTTTTCAAATTCTTCAGCAGTTCGCTTAACTCCACCTTCTCCAAATATTTTATATTTTTTACCATCATCGCCGGTAAAATAACTCATGTTATCAACCAAACCTAAAATCTTAACTCCAAGCTTGTCAAACATTTTAATACCTCTTTTAACATCAAGAAGAGCTACTTCTTGAGGAGTTGAAACAATGATTGCTCCATCCATTTTAATTTCTTGAGAAAAAGTTAATTGAGTATCACCAGTTCCTGGAGGCATATCAACAATAATGAAATCTAAATCTTTCCAACCAACTTTTTGTGTAAAAGTTTTAATTGCACTAGTAACCATAGGTCCCCTCCAAATCATTGGAGTTTGTTGATCTGCAAGAAAACCAATGGACATACATTGAATGTCATATTTTGTAATTGGAGTTAAAGTCTGACCATCGCTTTTTGGTTTTTCATTAATATCAAACATTTTTGGAATTGAGGGACCATAAATGTCAGCATCAAGTAAACCAACTTTGCAGCCAATCTGCTTTAAAGCTAAAGCAAGGTTAGTTGCAAAAGTTGATTTTCCAACTCCTCCTTTTGCACTTGATACAGCTATTGTAAATTTTGTTCCTAAAATTGGGTTCTTTGTGAACTTTTTAGGCTCCAATTTTTTTTTCATTGCGTCACTTAGTTCTGGCTTTTTATCTGTCATAATCGCATCATTACTTGTTTTTTATTATAAAGACATTATATACTTTGTCATATGTCAGACGATTTTCAAGGTAGAGGCGGAAGCCCATGGGGAACACCTCCGGGAGGAGGAAATGGTTCAGGAAAAGGACCTACACCACCAGACATAGATGCATTAATTAGAGATATTCAAAGTAAAATAAAGAGATTTTTACCTGGTGGAAGTTCATCAGGAGGTAAGCCAATTGGTTTAATTTTAATTATCATAGCGTTTGTATGGTTAGCAAGCGGACTTTATAGAGTGGGACCCGATGAACAAGGTGTTGTGCTTAGGTTTGGTAAGTTTGTAAAAACTACTCAACCAGGATTGCATTATCACATTCCACTTCCAGTAGAGACCGTTCAGACTCCAAAAGTTACAAAAGTAAATAGAATTGATATTGGATTTAGATCAGAAAGAGATAGTGGTTTTTCACAAGGTGGAGGAGTTGCTGATGTCCCTCAAGAAAGTTTAATGTTAACGGGTGATGAAAATATAGTTAATATAGATTTTTCAGTATTCTGGGTAATTAAAGATGCAGGTAAATTTTTATTTGAAATACAAGATCCTGAAGGAACAGTAAAAGCTGCAGCAGAGACAGCGATGAGAGAAGTAATTGCTAAAAGTAAAATTCAACCAGTTTTAACTGAGGGAAGAGCTCTAATTGAAGTCGAAACTCAGGAAATTATTCAATCAATTCTAGATGAATACAATAGTGGTATTCAAATTACACAAGTTCAAACACAAAAAGCGGATCCACCTGATCAAGTAATTGATGCATTTAGAGATGTTCAAGCTGCAAGAGCAGATATGGAAAGATCTAAAAATGAAGCTGAAGCTTATGCTAATGATGTTATTCCAAGAGCAAGAGGGGAAGCTGCAAAAATTATGCAAGCAGCAGAAGCTTATAAGCAAAAAGTTGTTGCTCAAGCAGAAGGTGAAGCTAGTAGATTTATATCTATCTATAATGAGTATGCAAAAGCTAAAGAAGTAACTCAAGAAAGAATGTATTTAGAGACTATGGAAAAAGTTTTAGCAGATATTGATAAAGTGATAATTGAAAAAAATGCAGGCTCAGGTGTAGTACCATATTTACCATTACCAGAGCTAGGTAAAAAAAAGGCAAGTAACTAATGAAAGCACAAAAAATTTTATTACCAATAATTATTTTAATAGCGGCATTAGCTTTTTTCTCTATATTTATTGTTAAAGAAGTTAACCAAGCAATTGTACTTCAGTTTGGTGACCCTAAAAAAATCATACTAAAACCAGGTTTAAACTTTAAAATACCTTTTATTCAAAATGTTGTCTTTTTAGATAGCAGAATTTTAAATCTTGATACACCACCAGCAGAAGTTATTGCATCAGACCAAAAAAGACTAATTGTTGATGCTTTTGCAAGATTTCAGATTATAGATCCTTTAAAATTCTATATTTCAGTTGGAAATGAAAGAGTTGCAAGATCAAGATTAGCGACGATTATTAACTCAAGAATTAGGAATGTTTTAGGACAACAAGAGTTACAAACATTACTTTCAAAAGATAGATCTAAGCAAATGTCTCTAATTCAAGAAGGTGTAAACGCAGAAGCTCAAAAATTTGGAATTAAAATAGTGGATGTTAGAATTAAAAGAGCTGATTTACCTCAAGCAAATAGTGAAGCAATCTATAGAAGAATGCAAACTGAAAGAGAAAGAGAAGCTAAAGAATTTAGAGCAAGAGGTGCTGAAATGGCAGTAACTATTACATCAACTGCTGATAAAGACGTTTCTGTATTACTAGCCAATGCAAACAAAGATTCTGAGATTATGAAAGGTCAAGGAGATGGTGAGAGAAACAAAATTTTTGCAGATGCATTTGGCAGAGATCCAGAATTTTTTGCTTTCTATAGAGCAATGCAAGCTTATGAAACTGCTTTAATAGGTGGAGATACTTCAGTTATTTTATCACCTGATAGTGAGTTCTTTAAATTTTTTGGGAATATCAAACCTAAATCCCAGTAACATAATTTTATGAAGGAGTTGATCATAGCTTTTGGTCTTTTTCTTTTTATCGAAGGAATATTATACGCCTTATTTCCTTCAAAAATGAAAAGTATGTTAAAAAAAATGGAGTTAATAAAAGATTCGCAGTTAAGAAGTGGTGGATTAGTTTTTGCAGTTATAGGATTTCTAATTATTTGGTATATTAAAAATTAAGATGAACAGAATTAAAAAATTATTTATTATATTATTAGCAATAAGTTTTGCGTCTAAAGTATTAGCAAAAGATGCACCTGCATCATTTGCAGATCTCGCAGAAAAATTAATGCCATCTGTTGTAAATATTTCTACAACAACAACCGTTGTTACTAATTCAAATCCTTTCCCAGGTTTTGAGTTTCCCCCAGGATCACCTTTTGCAGATATGTTTAAAGAATTTGGTACACCACAAACAAGAAAATCTGCTGCATTAGGGTCTGGGTTTATAATTGATGAAAAAGGAATCGTAATTACGAATAACCATGTTATCCAAGATGCCGAAGATATCGTAGTGAGAGTGGGTGGTGATAAAGAATATAAAGCTACAATAATTGGGCAAGATCCATTATCTGATATTGCAGTCCTTCAAATAGATTCTAAAGAAAAGTTTATACCAGTTAATTTTGGTGATTCTGATAAAGCTAGAATTGGTGATTGGGTTATAGCAATTGGTAATCCTTTTGGCTTAGGAGGAACAGTAACAGCAGGAATTATATCTGCTAGAAATAGATCAATTGGTCTATCTCGTTATGAAGATTATATTCAGACAGATGCCTCAATCAATTCAGGGAATTCAGGTGGACCTTTATTTGATATGAATGGTGATGTAATTGGAATTAATACAGCAATTTTAGGAAAAGGAGGGTCGATAGGCATAGGTTTTTCAATACCATCCAATAGTGCAAAGAAAGTTGTTAGTCAGTTAATAGAATTTGGTGAAACTAAAAGAGGCTGGTTAGGGGTAAGAATTCAAGTAGTAACGAAAGAAATTGCTGATGTTGAAAAATTAGATGAACCTAGAGGGGCATTAGTTGCTAGTGTTGCAGAAAAAAGCCCGTCTGACAAAGCAGGGATTAAAGCAGGAGATATCATTTTAGAATTTAATGGAACAAAGATTAATGAAATGAAAGAATTACCAATAATTGTTGCACAAACAGAAGTAGGCAAAACAATTGAAGTTAAAGTTTGGAGAAATAAAAAAGAGATTACTAAAAAAATTAAATTAGGAAGATTGGAAACTTCAAGTGATTTTAAAAAAAAAGAACCAGAAGATACACAAACAGTAACTCCAGAAATTTCAGAAATTAAATCATTAAAAATTATTGTAAGACCATTAAATGATAAAGATATTAAGGAGAGAAAACTACCCAATCAAACAACAGGTTTAGTTATAACAAATATTGGAAAAAATAGCCCTGTAGACTACTTAAATGTTGGAGACATAATTGTTGAAGCACAAAAGAAAAAAATAAAATCAACTAAAAATCTTGAAGATATTGTGGACACAGTTTTAAAATCTAATCAAAAAACAATTTTGATTGTAATTTATAATAATCAAAACCAAAGAAGATATATTGGTGTTAAGCTAGATTGATAATGGACAAACAGTCCAAAATCGTCTTAATTTCAGGTCCAACCGCTTCAGGCAAGTCAAATATTGCTGTCAAGATTGCAAAAAAAATTCAAGGAGAAATCATCAATGCTGACAGTATGCAGGTTTACAAAAAGTTAAAAATCTTAACTGCAAGACCAAATAAAATAGAACAAAAAGATATTAAACATTATCTTTATGGAGTTGTTGATTTAAATGAAAAATTTTCAACTGGGCAATGGTTAGAGCTTGCAATTAAAAAAATAAAAAATATTAAAAAAAAGAAAAAAATTCCAATTTTAGTTGGTGGTACTGGATTATATTTTCAATCATTAGTTGATGGTTTAGTTAAAATTCCAGAGATACCTCTTAAGTTTAGAAATAAAATTAGGCTGATGTCCAAAAGAGATGGACAAAAAAAATTCTATAAAAAACTTTTAAAGTTAGATCCTAAAGTTAAAGATAAATTTGATCCAAATGATACACAAAGATCTATAAGAGCATATGAGATTAAATCTTATACAGATATTTCCATGTATGATTGGTTAGCTAGGACTGAATCTGAATTTAAAAACAGTGATTTTTTAAAACTTTATATTGAGACAAAAAGAGAAAAGCTTATCGAAAGAATTAATCTAAGAACTCTCAACATGATAAATGGTGGAGCTATAAATGAAGTTAAAAAGTTTCTTAAACTAAAAATTAGAAAAGATCAGAGTGTAAATAAGGTAATTGGGATTGCCGAATTGACACAGTATCTAAATCATGAAGTCACTTTAGACGAAGCAAAAGAATTAATATCAATTAAAACAAGACAATACGCTAAAAGACAAGCTACTTGGGCCAGAACCAGGATGACATCATGGAAAAAAATTAGACCAACAAGGATTGATGATTTTATAAAAAGATTAAATAAATCACTTCTTAAACTTGACCAATGAGCACAACTTCAGCTAGATTGCCCAAATGGGTAATTTATACACAGGTGCTGAAATCGTATTTAAATGCTTGGAAGATCAAAAAGTAGATCATATTTTTGGTTATCCAGGTGGAGCGGTGCTTCCTATTTATGATGAATTAAAAAATCATCCATCAATAAAACATATTTTAGTTAGACATGAGCAGGGTGCTGGTCATGCGGCTGAAGGTTATGCAAGGTCATCTGGAAAACCAGGTATTGTATTAGTAACCTCTGGTCCAGGTGCAACAAATGTTGTTACAGCATTAACAGATGCGTATATGGATTCAGTTCCTTTAGTTTGTATTTCAGGACAAGTACCTACACACTTAATTGGAACAGATGCTTTTCAGGAATGTGATACTACAGGAATTACTAGGCCGTGCACAAAACACAATTGGTTAGTTAAAGATATTAATGATCTTCCAAGAATAATGCATGAGGCATTTGAAGTTGCAACAACTGGAAGACCAGGACCGGTATTAGTTGATATTCCAAAAGATATTCAGTTTGCAAAAGCAAAATACTTCAAGCCTAAAAAAGAAAAAAGATTAAATGGAAAAATTCTTAATAGATTTAATCAAAAAGAAATTGATCAATTAGTAGACCTAATGAAAAAAGCTTCTAAACCAGTTTTTTATACTGGAGGTGGAGTAATTAACTCAGGCCCAAAGGCAAGCGAACTTTTAAGAGAATTAGTAGCCATAACAGGATTTCCTATTACATCAACTTTGCAAGGACTAGGCGCTTATCCTGGAGATGATAATCAATTTTTAGGAATGCTTGGTATGCATGGAACTTATGAAGCAAATAATGCAATGCATGATTGTGATTTATTAATTAATATAGGTGCAAGATTTGATGATCGTATCACAGGAAAAATAGATGAGTTTTCTCCAAAATCTAAAAAAGTCCATATTGATATTGATCCCTCATCAATAAATAAAATTGTAAAAGTTGATCTTTCTATTGTTGGTGATGTTAGTGATGTAATAAAATCAACTACAAAAACTTTAAAAAAGAAAAACTTAAATTTAGAAAAATCAAATAAACAAAAAATATCTAAATGGTGGCAACAAATTCAAAAATGGAGAACCAAACAATCTTTAAACTTTATAAATAGTGATAAAATTATTAAACCTCAACATGCTGTTCAAAGACTTTATGAATTAACAAAAAACCAGGATACATATATTACTACTGAAGTTGGACAACATCAGATGTGGGCAGCACAGCATTATAAATTTAATAAGCCCAATAGGTGGATGACATCAGGTGGGCTTGGAACTATGGGTTACGGATTGCCAGCAGCAATAGGAGTGCAAGTTGCACATCCTAAAAAATTAGTAGTAGATATTGCTGGTGAGGCATCAATTTTAATGACCATGCAGGAAATTTCAACTGCAGTTCAGTACAATTTGCCAATAAAGATATTCATTTTGAATAATCAATATATGGGAATGGTTAGACAATGGCAGGAATTACTTCATGAAAAGAATTACTCTGAAAGTTATTCAGAGGCATTACCAGATTTTGTAAAATTGGCAGAAGCCTATGGGTGTGTTGGAATTAGAGCAGAAAATCCAGAAGAATTAGATGAAAAAATTGAAGAAATGATCAATATAGACAGACCAGTAATTTTTGATTGTCATGTAGATCAAGCAGAAAATTGTTATCCAATGATACCATCAGGAAAACCACACAACCAAATGTTGTTAGGACCTAAGGATCAAGAAGAAAATAAAATCACAGGTAAAGGGAAATCTTTAGTTTAAAATGGCAAAATCTAAATCTGCATATAGTACGCCTAGTAAATTAGGTAAAATTGATACCCATATAATTGTCGTTTGGGTTGATAATGAATCGAGTGTTTTATCAAGAGTGGTAGGATTATTTTCAGGCAGAGGGTATAATATTGAATCTTTAGCAGTTGCTGAAATTGATCATAAAAAAAACCTTTCTAGAATTACAATTGTAACAACTGGAACTCCTCAAGTTATCGAGCAAATAGTACTACAGTTAAAAAAATTAGTTCCAGTACACAATGTTGCTAATTTTAAAAGAGAAGATAAAAAAGTGATATTCAAGGAAATGGCTTTATTAAAAATTGTTGCAAATTCTATCAAAATTAAGAAAGCTTTAAATACTTGTAAAAAGTACAATCCAGTTATATTAGATCAAACAAATAAATCTGCTGTAATTCAAATTACGGCGTTAAGAAGAGAAATAGATAGTATGATAAGAAATTTAAAACCACTTGGTCTTGTTAGTGCCTCAAGAACTGGAGCGGTAGCAATGACTAGAGGTGCAGAAATTTTAAATTAATTACCAATAGGAGAAAAAAATGAAAATGTTTTATGAAAAAGATGCAGATGTAGATTTAATCAAAAGTAAAAAAATAGCAATTTTTGGTTATGGAAGCCAAGGACATGCACATGCACTAAATTTAAAAGATAGTGGAGCCAAAGAAGTTGTTGTAGCTCTTAGAGATGGATCAGCAAGTAAAGCGAAAGCAGAATCAAAAGGTTTAAAAGTAATGAGTTTATCTGATGCTGCAGAGTGGGCAGAAGTTGCAATGATACTTACACCAGATGAATTACAAGCAGCTATTTATAAAAATCATATTGATCAAAGAATTAAACCAGGAACAAGCATAGCATTTGCTCATGGATTAAATATTCATTACAAATTAATTGAAGCAAGAAAAGACTTAGATGTATTCATGGTTGCTCCAAAAGGACCAGGTCACTTGGTTAGAAGTGAGTTTGAAAGAGGTGGTGGAGTACCTTGTTTATTTGCTGTTCATCAAGATGGAACAGGCAAAGCAAGAGATCTTGCGTTATCATATGCTTCAGCAATCGGTGGTGGAAAGTCTGGAATTATTGAAACAACATTTAAAGATGAATGTGAAACTGATTTGTTTGGTGAACAATCAGTTCTATGTGGTGGATTAGTTGAGCTTATTAAAAATGGCTTTGAAACACTAACAGAAGCTGGCTACGAACCTGAAATGGCATACTTTGAATGCCTACATGAAGTAAAATTAATAGTAGATTTAATCTATGAAGGTGGAATTGCTAATATGAATTACTCAATTTCTAATACAGCAGAATATGGTGAATATGTATCTGGTAAAAAGGTTGTTGATAGTGAGAGCAAAAAAAGAATGAAAGAAGTTCTGGCTGACATTCAATCGGGCAAGTTTACAAAAGACTGGATGAAAGAGTGTGAAGGTGGTCAAAAGAACTTTTTAAAAATGAGAAAAGATCTAGCAGATCATCCAATTGAAAAGGTTGGTGCAGAACTTAGAGCCATGATGCCTTGGATTGGTAAGAAAAAATTAATAGATAGTGATAAGAGTTAATTTTTACTAAAAACCTAATTCGATCATAAATTATAGCCAAAATATAACAATTATTTTGCAATCTCTATTATAGATTGTATTATAGTTTTTCTAAAATTATTGGCTATGAGCGACAAAGATAGAGTTATTATATTTGATACTACGATGCGAGATGGTGAGCAATCACCTGGTGCATCGATGAGTCTTGAAGAAAAAATTCAAATAGCAAGAATTTTTGATGAATTAGGCATAGATGTAATTGAGGCTGGTTTTCCAATAGCTTCTCCAGGTGATTTTGAGGCCGTAACAGCAATTAGTAAAATCTTAAAAAATTCAATTCCATGTGGATTATCTAGAGCTAGCAAAAAGGATATAGATGCATGCCATGAAGCATTAAAATCTGCTCCAAGATTTAGAATCCATACTTTCATTTCAACAAGCCCACTTCATATGAAATTTAAGTTGAATAAATCTCCTGAGCAAGTTGTGGATGCAATAAAAGAAAGTGTTACTTATGCAAGAAATCTTACAGATGATGTTGAATGGTCATGTGAAGATGGAACACGAACTGACATGGATTTTATGTGTAAAATAGTTGAAACAGCAATTAGCAGTGGTGCTACAACAATAAATATTCCAGATACTGTTGGTTATACTATCCCTTCAGAATTTACTAAAATTATAACAACATTAAAAAATAAAGTTCCTAATATTGAAAAAGCTATTTTATCTGTTCATTGTCATAATGACTTAGGACTAGCTGTAGCAAATTCTTTAGCTGGTGTTTCAGCTGGTGCAAGACAAGTTGAATGTACAATTAATGGAATAGGTGAGAGAGCAGGAAATGCTGCACTTGAAGAAATTGTTATGGCAATAAGAACAAGAAACGATTTAATGCCTTATACAACTGGAATTAAAACTGAATTATTAAGCAAAGCTTCAAAAATTGTTTCTAATGCAACGTTTCCAGTTCAATTTAATAAGGCAATTGTTGGAAAAAATGCTTTTGCACATGAAGCAGGAATTCATCAAGACGGAATGCTTAAAAATAGAGAAACTTATGAAATTATGACACCAGAGAGTGTTGGGGTTAAAAAAACTTCATTGGTAATGGGAAAACATTCTGGACGACATGCATTTAAAGAAAAATTAAATGACCTTGGTTATACAGACGTAACCGATGATGTAATTCAAACAGCATTTGGGAAATTTAAAATTTTAGCTGACAAAAAAAAACATGTTTATGATGATGATATTGCAGCACTAGTTGATGACAGTATGATCTTAGATAAGCATGTGATCAATTTAAAGTCATTAAAAGTTTTTGCAGGAACAGGTGAACCTCAAAAAGCAGAGATGACGCTTGATGTTTATGGTGAAGTCAAATCAACCACAGAAACAGGTGATGGTCCTGTAGATGCTATTTTTAAATGTATAAAAGTTTTATATCCGCACGATGTGAAACTACAATTGTATCAAGTTCACGCTGTTACAGAGGGAACTGATGCACAAGCTACAGTAAGTGTTAGAATTGAAGAAGAAGGCAAAACTACAGTTGGACAAGCTGCAGACACTGACACATTAGTAGCGTCAGCTAATGCTTATTTAAGTGCTTTAAATAAAATGATTATTAAAAGAAAAAAAACTGCTCCTATAGAGCATGAAACTCAGAAAATGAAGGGAATATAAGATGTCTAATTGGTTTAAGAATATAAGTAGTATTTGGAGTCAAGATATGGCGATTGATCTTGGAACTGCTAACACACTTGTTGTTTTAAAAGGACAAGGAGTAGTTTTAAATGAACCATCTGTTGTTGCTATAGCTGAGAACATGGGGAAAAAAACGGTTTTAGCTGTAGGTGATGAAGCAAAAACAATGCTTGGGAGAACACCGGGCAACATTAGTGCTATTAGACCTTTGAGAGATGGAGTGATTGCAGACTTTATAGTTACTGAAGAAATGATTAAACATTTTATAAAAAAAGTTCATAAAAATAAAACTTTTGCAAACCCAAGAATTTTAATCTGTGTTCCAACAGGATCAACACCTGTCGAAAGAAAAGCTATTCAAGATAGTGCGTTAGCAGCAGGTGCTAGAAGAGTTCAATTAATTGAGGAACCTATTGCTGCAGCAATTGGAGCAGGTCTTCCAATCTCAGAAGCAACTGGATCAATGGTTGTTGATATTGGTGGGGGTACTACAGAGATAGCCGTTATGTCACTAGGAGGTCTTGTTTATTCTAGATCTTTAAGAGTCGCTGGAGATGCAATGGATACAGCACTGGTTAATTATATGAGAAAAGAATATAATCTAATGATTGGAGATAGTACTGCTGAAAAAATAAAAAAAGAAATTGGTACAGCTATACCATCAAACAGTAATACTTATGCTGTTAAAGGTAGAGATTTAAGATCAGGAACACCTAAAGAAGTAAATATTACTGAAGAAGATACAGCGGAAGCTTTAAATGATATTTTAAAAGAAATGGTGAATGGGATAAAAGACGCTCTTGAAAACACTCCCCCTGAATTATCAGCTGATTTAGTAGATATGGGCCTAACGTTAACGGGTGGTGGAGCTTTATTAAAAAATATTGATAAAAGATTCTCTAAAGAAACTGGATTGCCAGTTTTTATAGCAGATGATCCATTGGCATGTGTTGCAATTGGTACTGGAAAAGCTTTAGATCAAGAAGAAACATTCTCTACTATGTTATCTGAGTACTAGAAATAATGGAATCAAGCAGAGATGATTTTGTAATTGCATTAAGATCTGCTTTTTTAAAAAAAGGAACACAGCAAAGGTTCTCATTATTAAGTTTAATATTTTTTTCTATAATTTTTTTAATTTTGGGTAGTTTTAACTTTAAAATTATAAACTATGTAAAAGTAGGTATTAAGGAAGTAGTTTATAGATCTTCTTTTATAGTTTCTGTGCCAGAAAATTTATTAAAAGATAGCTATTTAACTATTCAAAGTCATAACAAACTTTATAAGGAAAATGAAAAAATTAAATCTGAACTAGAAATTTTAAAAGCTAAAGATTTATTAAATGAATTCATAATTTTAGAAAACCAAAGATTAAAAAATATTGTTGATGATTATCTGTTTAAATCTGACACTATAATTGCTAAAGTTTTAAGTGATAAAGGCAGTCCATTTTTAAGATCAATCATCATTAACAAAGGCAGTAAGCATAAAATGAACCTTGGAATGGTTGTAATGGATAGTGCATATCTTGTTGGAAAAATTGTTGAGGTTAATTATTTATCATCTAGGGTATTATTACTCTCAGACTTGAATAGTAAAATTCCAGTTATAGTAGAACCAAACGCAGTATTCTCCATACTTTCTGGTACTGGTAAAAATCATGGGATAATTCAATATAGTAAAAAATATAAGGATATCAAAAATGAGTCCATTATTTACACTTCGGGAGCAGGCAGTTTATTCAAGGCTGGAATACCTATAGGAAGAATGAATATTAGTAACTTGAATGATGAAAAAAAAGTAGAATTTTTTTCGGATTTTTCTCAATTAAAATTTGTAAAAGTTGTTTCATTTGAAAAAAGTGAGAACAAATGACAGAGTTAAGAAATAAAAATTTTATTAAAATAATATTATCAAAAGTACCAGTAATTTTACTTTTTATATCTGTTTTAAATGATTATGATTTTAATTATTTAAGTTTGAAATATTTTTCATTTAATTTTTCATATATTTTAATTTTTTACTACAGTCTAAAAAAAAGTGAAAGTTTAGGATATACTTATATTTTTATTGCAGGCTTGTTTAACGATGTTGTTATAGGAACTCCAATTGGATTAAGCAGTTTAATCTATCTAGTACTTTGTGTAGCAGCATCTTATCTTAGAAATATCACTTTAAGACCAAGTTTATTAAAAGATTGTATATTTTTTCTTTTTACAATCTTAATTATAAATTCATTATTGTTTTTATCTTTAAAGTTTATTTTTAATTATGAGTTAAATTATTTTGACCAAATAATAAATATTACATTCACTTTTTTATTTTATTTTTTATTTTCAAATTTATTTGATTTTTTTGAAAGCTATTTTGTGAGAAGTAATAATGCTGGGTGAAAATTTTGGTGTAAAAAAAGTTCAAACCATCAATAGAAGAATGTTTATTATTGGTGCTGCTAAGTTGGTCGTATTTACTGGAATAATTACTCGATTATTTTCATTACAAATTACAGAGAACAAAAAATACTTAACTCTATCTGATAAAAACAGATTACGTGAGTGGAAATTACCTCCAATTAGAGGTGAGTTTTTAGATTATTTTGAAAATATTATTGCTGGTAATTTAAAAGTATATCAATTGCACGTAATTCCAGAGGAAGTAGAAAACTTTAAATATTTAATGGTAAGATTAAAAGATATTTTATCAATCAACAATAGTGATTTTAAGAAAATAATAATACAAAAAAATAGACAAAAACCATGGGAAACTATAATTATTTCTAAAAATTTAACTTGGGAGCAGTTCACAAAAGTAAATTATTACTTACATGATTTAGTAGGAGCTAAACCAGTTCTATCTATTTCACGTAACTATCCGTTCAATGAGAATTATACACATGTTTTGGGCTATGTAAGTGAAGCCAGCGAAAAAGATATTTTAAATAATGATATTATAAAAAGTACACATGTACCTGGACTTAAAGTAGGAAAAACTGGATTAGAAAAAACCTTTGAAAATGAATTAATTGGTACAAATGGTATCCAAAGGTATGAAGTTAATGCCTATGGAAAAAGAATTAGCCAACTTGATCATACCAATGGATTAAATGGCAAGACAATAAAACTCACAATAGATACAGAAATTCAAAAGTTTTGTAATGAACTTTTAAAAGGTGTAGCTGGCTCAATAAGTGTAATGGATATTTATACGGGTGAAATAGTTGCCATGCAATCATCTCCATCGTTTGACCCTAACTTATTTCTTTTTGGAATTAATCAAGATGATTGGCAGTTAATTAGAAACAATCCATTAAAACCATTAGTTAATAAAACTTTATCTGGCTTATATTCACCAGGCTCAACATTTAAACCAATGGTAGCTTTATCGGCACTAGAAAATAAAATTATTGATGAAAATTTTAAAGTTAACTGTATAGGAAAAATTGAAATGTATGGGCAAACTTATCATTGTTGGAAAAAAAGAGGACATGGTGTTGTAGATTTAAAGAGTGCCATGAAGCAGTCTTGTGATACATATTTTTATGAGATTGCAAGAAAACTTGGTGTAGATCGATTAAAAGAAACGTCTATAAAATTTGGTCTAGGTGAAAAAGTTTTAGATGAAACTTTTAGTATTGAGAAAAAAGGATTAATTCCTGACACTAAATGGAAAAAAAATAATTTAGGAAAAGGCTGGGTTATAGGTGAAACATTAATTACAGGTATTGGACAAGGCTATACTCAAACAACACCATTACAATTATGCCTCATGACTGCTCAGCTGGCAAATGGAGGGTTTAAAATTTATCCAAAAATAATAGTAGAAGAGGATGGTAAAACGTCAGAAGAAATTAGAATTATAATGAATGAAAATAGAAAAAAATTATATAAAAAAGACAGTGGGTTGAAAGATACAACAGAAGATCTTTTAGGGTTTTTAGATAAAAAAGAACATGAAACTTTATTTAAAAGTTCCAAAAATATAAACCTAGTTCGTGAAGCAATGTTTGCATCTACAAATGAAATTAGAGGAACTTCTTATAAGTCAAGAATTGATAATCCTAAATATCAATTTGCTGGTAAGACAGGAACATCGCAAGTTAAAAGAATAACTGAAGCTGCAAGAGAACTTGATTTGAGTACCTCTGAAATTCCTTATAATGAGAGAGATCACGCTTTATATATAGCTTTTGGTCCATATAAGAATCCAAGATACGCATTGAGTATTGTCATTGAGCATGGTGGATCAGGTAGCTCAGCTGCAGCTCCGATTGCAAAAAAACTTTTTAAATTAATTATAGATAGACACGAGCTAAGGGAAACACAAAAAAAAAGAATAAACAGAATAATTTAGAAATATAAATGCAATATAACTCATTTAATACACAAGCTACTTTTTTTCAAAAATTAAAAAATTTTGATTACATTTTGCTACTTTGTATTTTATTGCTTGGGTTAATTAGTGCTTTGTCTATGTATTCAACAGATGGTGGAGAAATTTTATTTCATAGTAAAAGTCATATTTCAAAATTTTTAATATTTTTTATAATGATGATTTTTATGTCATTTTTTAATATTAAATTTTGGCATTACTTTGCTTATTTATTCTATGTAGTAGTTTTGTTTTTTCTAGTCTGGGCCTCTTTGTATGGCATTAAAGCTTCTGGATCACAAAGATGGATCAATTTATATTTTATTAATTTACAACCCTCTGAATTAATGAAAATTGCAATCATAGTGTGTCTTGCTAAATATTATCATCGTATACAGCTAAATAAAGTTAATAGTTTTCAAGTTATGTTTGTTGCTTTAATAATTTTAATTTTACCAATCATGCTTGTTATTACTCAACCTGATTTGGGAACTTCAATTTTAATTGCATTAAGTGGATTGGTAGTTATTTGGCTTGCGGGAATTAATATTAAATATTTTATATATTCATTTATAGTTTTATTAATTACAATGCCTTTTGCTATTGCTTTTTTACAACCTTATCAAAAACTTAGAATTTTAACATTCCTTAATCCAGATAGGGATCCTTTAGGTGCAGGCTATCAAATTATTCAATCTAAAATAGCGGTTGGATCAGGAGGTTTAAGTGGTAAAGGCTTTTTAAAAGGAACTCAAAGTTATTTAGAATTTTTACCAGAAAAACATACGGATTTTATTTTTACTTTATTTGCTGAGGAGCATGGTTTTTTAGGATCCCTAGGTTTATTGCTAATTTATATAATCATTATTTATAGAGTATTAAGAATTGGTGCAATCTCGAGAAGTTATTTTGCTAAACTTTTTTGCTATGGTTATGGGTCTGCAATATTCTTTTACGTAACAGTAAATATGTCCATGGTTTTGGGTTTATTGCCTATCGTTGGATCTCCACTGCCAATTATGTCATACGGAGGATCTTCAATGCTTGCAACAATGATTGGATTTGCAATTGTTATGAGTGCTAAAATTAATCATAAACAGCTCATAGCCTAAGTATTTTAATGTTTTACTTGTCGAATTTGTCGCGAGAATATTTAAATTTAAGAATTATATAAAGTGTCATGGAAAAAAATTTAAAAATTGGAATTGTTGGTGCTGGTATACAAGGTATTTCTAATGCTTTATTTTTACAAAAAAAAGGTTTTAGTGTAACAATTTTTGATAGAGATGAGCCTGGAAGTCCTGCTGCATCCTACGGTAATGCAGGTCACTTTTCCCCATATGCATCTGTTCCAATTAATAGACCTGATGTTTTAACTGATGTACCTGCAATGCTTTTAAGTTCTACAGGCCCACTAGCTCTTAAATGGAACTATGTTCCAAAAATGATGCCTTGGTTTTTACAGTTTATAAGAAACTGTACTACAAAAAGAATGATGCACACTGCTAAAAATATGCATCAAATTTTAGATTTAGCCTTACCAGCTTATGATGAATTGTTTGACGATATCGAGCTTGGAGGATTGGTTGAAAAAAAAGGTATTTTATATATTTGGAACGATCAAAGTTTAAAAAGCAGAGAACTAGAGATTAAAGTTAGAAATGAGTTAGGTGTTGATCAACAATTAGTAACTCCAAAAGAAATTCATGACTTAGAACCAAATATAAAACCTATCTATCATGGAGGTGTTTATTACCAACACGGTAGACATGCTAGAAATCCTAAGAAAATTCTTTTAAAACTTTATGATCTGTTTTTGAAAAAAGGGGGCAAGTTCTTAAAAATGAATATTAAAGACATAAATTTTAATGATGAAAAGCCAGTTATAAAAGCTGAAACGCAAAGCTTTCTATTTGATAAAATTGTTATTGCTTGTGGATCATTTTCAAAAAAACTAACAGATAATTTAGATGAAAAAATACCTCTTGATACTGAAAGAGGGTACCATGTTCATTTTAAAGATTGTGATCATCTTTTAAGTAGACCAGTAATTTTCCAAAATAGAGGATTTGGCATTACACCTATGGAACAGGGACTAAGAGTAGTAGGGACTGTTGAGTTTGGTGGGTTGGATAATCCATTATCAAAATCAAGAGTTAAAAATTTAATCAATAATGCAAAATATATGATGGGTGATTTACCTGAGCATGAAGATGAGTGGCTTGGTTTTAGGCCAACATTACCAGATTATTTGCCAGTAATAGGACCTTCAAAAAAATATAAAAATGTTTTTTATTGCTTTGGCCATCATCATTTAGGATGGACTTTAGGACCTATTTCAGGAAAAATAGTCTCTGGAATGATAGCTGAAGAAAATACAAACTTAAATTTAAAACCATATAGTTCTCTCAGGTTTAACTAAGTGATAAATAAAAACAATGTTGCTTATGTTTTTTTATTTTTTGCAGCTTTGTTTTGGTCTGGAAATTTCTTAGTTGGAAAATTTGCAAGCCAATATGAAGTGCCTCCATTTTCATTAAATTTTTATAGATGGTTTTTTGCTTGGTTGATCTTAGCTCCATTTACGATTCAAGAAATATTAAAAAAAAGAAATTATATTTTAGAAAATTATAAATATTATATGATTCTTGGAATAACGAGTGTCACTATATTCAATTCAATTGTCTATTATTCTCTAAATTTTACTCAAGTGATCAGTGGAGTGTTAATGATTTCAACAATACCTGTAATGATTATATTTATTTCTTCAATTTTAAAAATTGAAAAAACTAATACTTTTCAAATATTGGGAGTTGCATGTTCTTTTATAGGAGTTGTTTTAATTATAACCAAAGCAAATCTTGGAATATTATTGAATTTAGATTTTAATAAAGGTGATATTACAATGGTTTTTGGAATGTTATCATGGGCCACTTACTCGGCATTATTAAAGAAAAAAAAACATGAGCTATCACAATTAACATTATTAGAAGTGGTAATTTCATTTGGTTTTATTTTTTTAATACCAATTTATTTTATAGAGTATCAAATGGGTTATAGAATTATTTTAAATCAAAGTTTTTATATGATTTTGTTTTATGTAGTTTTATTTCCAGGTCTTATTTCTTTTATTTTTTGGATAAAAGGAGTTGCCTTAATTGGTGCTAATAGAGCAGGTGTTTTTTTGCATATGATGCCTGTATTAAGTGCAATTATGGCAATGATTATTTTTAATGAAAAATTTATGTTTTATCATATGTTGGGCGCAATATTTATTTTAACTGGAATTCTTTTATCAAATAGAAAGATTAAAAATGCTTAAAGTTGCTATCTTAGACGATTATCAAAATGTATCTCACGAATTTGTTGATCTAAAAAAACTGTCAGGAGAATATGAATTTAAAATATTTAGTGAACCTTTTGAGGACGAAGCAGACGCTATTGAACAATTAGCTGACTTTGAAGCTTTGTTAATAATGAGAGAACGAACTCCTATTACAAAAAATTTAATTGATAATTTAAATGACCTTAAATACATCATCACAAGTGGCTCAAGAAATAAAGCCATAGACTTAGCTGCAGCTAAAAAAAGAGGAGTTGTAGTATGTGGAACTGAGATTGATTTTGCAGGTACAACAGAATTAACTTGGGCTTTAATCTTAGGATTAGCTAGAAACTTTAAAGAAGAAATAGATAATATGTACCAAGGTTATTGGCAATCAACTATTGGCTTTGAGTTAAAGGGTAAAATTTTAGGTTTAATAGGATTAGGTAGAGTTGGATCTCAAGTTGCAACAATTGGTAAAGCTTTTGGTATGGAAGTTATGGCTTGGAGTGAAAATTTAAACTTAGATACCTGTAAAGAGTTGGGTGTACTTCCCTGCAGTAAAGAAGACTTGTTTCAAAATTCTGATTTTTTATCAATTCATGTCCAAGGTGGAGAAAGATATAAAGAGTTAATAAAACTTAAAGAATTAGATTCAATGAAAAAAACTGCTTTTTTAATTAACACATCTAGAGGATCCATTATTAATGAGGATGATTTAATTATAGCATTATCAACTAATGTTATTGCTGGCGCAGGTCTTGATGTTTATGAAAAAGAACCTTTACCAGAGGGAAACAAATTAAGATTTTTACCAAATGCACTGTTGATGCCACACATTGGTTATGTAACTGCAGAAAATTACAGTGTATTTTACACTCAAATGATTGAAGGTCTTGAGGCTTGTGTAAATGGTAAGCCAATTCGTATTATTGAAAAGTAATGGAGCTACCAGTAGTTAATCATAAAGATTACGTTGCAAAAATCGGCGATGATCATAAATTTCCGATTAATAAATTTGGTGAACTTGCAAAATACTTGATTGATCATAAGATTGTAAAAAATTTTTATAATCCACTTGCCTGTTCTTTTGAAACATTAAATCGAGCTCATTCAAAAAATTATATCAATGATATAAAAAATAAAACTTTAGATGAAAATGCAATTAAAAAAATTGGTTTTCCATTAGTTGACAGTGTAGTCCAAAGATCTTTAGTTGCAACAGGTGGAACTGTTTTAGCATCAAAACTTGCATTAAATTATGGAATTGCGTGTAACACAGCAGGTGGAAGTCATCATGCAAATTATGATGGGGGAGCTGGTTATTGTGTGTTTAATGATGTAGCAGTTGCTGCTCATTATTTACTAGATAGAGAATTTGCTAATAGAATTTTAATTGTTGATTTAGATGTACATCAGGGAAATGGAAACTCAGAAATTTTTAAAGATAATAAGCATGTTTTTACTTTTAGTATGCATTCAAAAACTAATTATCCTGCTAAAAAATCTATTAGTGATCTAGACATTGAGCTTCAAGATAACCTTGAGGATGATGCTTATATTAAAACACTTAAATTTTATCTTAATGAATTAAATAATGAAAATTTCGATTTTGTTTTTTATATAGCTGGTGTTGATATTCATTTTAATGATCGATTAGGTAAATTAAAAATTTCTGATGAAGGAATAAAAAAAAGAGATGAATTGGTAATAGAAAACTTTTCCTCTAAAAGAATACCAATCTGTGGCGTTTTAGGTGGAGGATATAATAAAGATTTTAATAAATTAGTTGAATTACATTCTTTATTACATCAATCATGTGCTAAATTAATTTAAATATGACAAAAAAAATTAACAAAGATCTTACAGCTGAACAAAAATTAGTTTTATTTGAAGATGGTACGGAAGTACCAGGCACGAGTGAATTAAATCATGAAAAGAGAGAAGGTAGCTATCACTGTACTAATTGTGGTGAAAAATTATTTGACTCAACAGCTAAATACGAAAGTGGTTCAGGTTGGCCTTCATTTTATCAATCATTACCAAACGCTTTTGAAACTAAAACAGATACTCTATTAGGTTATGAAAGAGTAGAATATCATTGCAAAAAGTGTGGTGGACATCATGGCCATATATTTGAGGATGGACCAAACCCAACTGGAAAAAGATACTGTAATAACGGTGTTTGTTTAACTTTTAAGCCAAAAGATTAGCTTTATTTTAAAAGATCTTGAAGTTTATTTTCTTTTTCTAAAGCTCTAGTTTCATCGTAGCCGCCAATGTGCTGTTCATCAAAGAAAATTTGAGGAATAGTTCTTTTACCATTAGCTTTTGAAATCATTTCATCCATTGCACCATCAACTGTTGCAATATTAATTTCTTTATATTCAATATTGTTTCTGGTTAATAATCTTTTTGCTGCATCACAAAAATTGCAAAGTGGACCTGTATAAATAGTTACTGATTTCATATCTTATAAATAATCATTCTTTTTAATTTTACTAGTTATTTCTTTTCTGGAGTATTCAAATTTTTTTTTATGTTTAATACTTTTTTGATTAACTCTTTTTCTCCACAATCTAAAAGAAACCGGCTTTATAGATCGTCTCATAATCTTAATAACTTCACCCTCTGTTTTTCCAGTCTTTTTCTCAATTTCCTCAAAAGTGATTCGATCTGCCCAAGCAGCCCAGATGATCCAGTCAGGATCTGATATATGGGGTTCTGGGTTTTTAACTCTAGTTATGGGGGTGTGACCTTTTTTTTTCATAAATCCCTAATAATCATTATATTTGAAAAAATTGATTAATGCATTTTATTTAGGGTCGTGGTATCTTCAGATCTAGATAGTCCATCTTAGCCATCTTTAGCTCCCGGTTTTTTTGGACTATCCTTAAACCTTAAAATGCTCCCTTTAAATTATTTTCTCTTTTTACAGATAATTTTATTTCTATTTATCACCCCTGGTACTCCTAGAATTGTGATTATTTCTTATTCTATGAATTATGGAGTTCAAAAATGTATTTGGACAGCATTGGGAGATGTGACAGCAAACATTATTCAGGCAACTTTAGTAATTTTTGTACTTGGATCTTTTTTTGTCGATAACCCAAATTTTTTAAATATTTTTAAGTGGGTAGGAATTGTATATTTGCTTTATCTTGCTTACGATATTTATAATTCAAGACCAAAAAATATAAGTTCAAATAATATTTCGTCAAAAAGTTTTTTTTCTTTTTTTAAAGATGGCTTCTTAGTTGCAGGTACTAGCCCTAAGGCCTGGATGTTCTTTCCTTTAATCTTTCCACAGTTTATAGATTTTAATTCAAATTATATTGTTCAATTTATAATTTTAATTTCAACATATGTAGTTTTAGATTTTTTATCTTTGATTGCTTATGCTGTGCTTGCTAGAAAATTGATTGTTTGGATAAAAGCTAATCCAAAAGTTATAAATACAATTTCAGCGTGCGTATTAATATTAATCGCATTAATCATTGCTTTTATTCAAAAATATTAAGTCGCAACCTTCATTACTCACTTGTTAGTTATTTAGTTTAGGAGTTTAATTAGTTTTTAAATTTAAAACTAATAGAGGAAGAAATAATATGAAAATCAGAAATATACTAATTACGTTAGTTTCTGCAATTGCTCTTTTAATTTCAGCTTCAACTATATCTTTCGCGAAGGTTGTTGGAGATAAAATTATTTTAGGTGCAGCTGTTTCATTAACTGGAAAATATTCATCTAATGGTGTTCATACTCAAAATGGCTATAACTTAGCAGTTGAGAGAATTAACAGCATGGGTGGTGTTAAAGTTGGTGGAAAAACTTACAAGTTTGACATTATTTATTACGATGATGAATCAAACTCTGGAAGAGCAGCACAACTTGCAGAAAGATTAATCCAACAAGATGGAGTTCAGTTTATGCTTGGGCCTTATAGCTCAGGACTTACAAAAGCTATGGCTCCTGTAACTGAAAAATATCAAGTTCCTATGGTTGAAGCAAACGGTGCGTCTAGATCGTTATTCACTAAAGGCTACAAATATTTATTTGCAGTACTTGCTCCAGCAAACCTATATCTTGATGTAGCAATTGATCTTGCAGTTGAAAAAAATGGTGGAAAACCAGTTAAGATTGCAATGGCATTTGAACAAGACGCTTTCTCACAAGATGTGAGATTGGGTATTGTTGAAGCTGCTAAAAGAACAAAGTCTAAAATCATTATTGATGACAAGTTACCAAAAGAACTTAACGATATGGCTGCTACTTTATCTAAAGTAAAAGCTACTAATCCAGATGTTCTTGTAGTTTCAGGTCATACCAAAGGTGCTTTGACAGCTGTTAGACAAATCTCAGAGATGAAAGTTGATGTAAAAATGTTAGCTATGACTCACTGTGATGCTGCTAAATTATCTAAGCAACATGGTAAAGCTTCTGAGTATGCACTTTGTGCTTCTCAATGGCACAAGTCTCTATCTTATACGGATAACTTCTTTAAAGATGGTATGACGTATGATGCAGACTTTACTAAAGCTTTTGGATATGCACCGCCATACCAAGCTGCTGAATCTTCTGCTGCTTTATTAGTTTTCAAGGATGCGTTTGAAAGAGCACAATCATTTGATACTAAAAAAGTTAGAGATGCTTTAGCTGCAACTGATATGCAAACTTTTTATGGAAACATAAAATTTGCTGCAGGTGGTCAAAACGTATCTAAGCCAATGGTACTTTTCCAAGTATCATGTAACGATGATGGTAGTAAGTGTGAAAATAAAGTTGTTGCTCCTACTAAATGGGCATCTGCTGAGTTGGTACACCCAATTCCATCTTGGTCTAAAAGATAATACCCAATATGCAAAATGCTCCCTAGCAATAGGGGGCATTTTTTTATAGATAATACAGAATAAAATTTATGGATTTTTTAATTTTCCAAGCCCCAATACTAATGGTCCAAGCCTCAATGGATGGAATACTTCTTGGTATTTTATTTGCATTAATTGCTTACGGTATGGCATTGCAGTGGGGAGTAATGAATATAATAAACATTGCTCAAGGAGAATTAGTAATAATGGGTGGATACATTGCATACTTCATGTATTTATCAGGAATTCATCCAGCCTTTGGAGTAATTGTATCACCAATCATTATGTACTGTGTGGGTTGGGGAATGTACAAGCTAGTTATTAATAAAGTAGTAGATAAAGATTTATTTACATCAATTCTTGCAACTTTTGGAATTAGTATTTTAGCTCAACAACTAATGAATTTTGCATTTGGTGCTGACGTAGTCGTTGCTCAATCAAATTTTGGAACAACAATGTTGTTTAATAACTCTGTTACATTACCTAATGCAAAAATATTTTCAGGTGCAATTTGTGTGATATCAGCAATTATTCTTGTCATTTATATGAAGAAATCAAAATTAGGCAGAGCTATTAGAGCAACAGCGCAAAATGCAAGAGCAGCAAAGATTTTGGGTGTTGATACTGAAAAAGTTTATGCAGCAACCTTTGGTATTAATGCAGCATTATGTGGAATAGCAGGAGCTTGTATTGCAATCACATTTACACTTCATCCCTATACAGGATTACCTTACACAGTTAGATCTTTCATGATCGTAATTATTGCGGGACTTGGAAATTTACCAGCCGTTGCAATATCTGGTATGGGTCTTGGAGTATTTGAGGAATGGGCAGACTATCTGCTTGGAACAGAATTTAGAATTGCAGCAGTATTCTCGTTATTAGTCATTATACTAGTTTATAGAAGGTTTAAATTAGCCCGAAAAAGAGAGTATTTAAAATAGTGAATAAAAATACTTTATTATATGCTGGTTTAATAATCTTTGGATTAGCTGGAGCATTTATATTTCCAGCTTACAAACTTCAATTATCATTTCTTTATATTTTAATTGTCCTAGCAATGACTTGGGATGTTCAAGGTGGACAGATGGGTTACAACACATTTGGAAATATATTATTTTTTGGTATTGGAATGTATGTTGCATCAAGCACTCAAATAGCAATGTTCTTTTCACTTGCAGAATGGACAGATGCAGGTGGAGAAAAAACTTTTGTTCATACTATCCCTCAATTTTTTCAAGGTTTTGGAGTAGGAATATTATTAGCAGGAATTATTCCAACAATAATTGCAGGAGTAATTGGTTATGGAATTTTAGGTTTAAGAGGACACTACTTTGCAATTTGCACTTTAGCATTAGGAATTGCTGCTGGTGAGATTGCTGGTGGAATTGAAATAATTGGTGCAGGCCAAGGTATGACTGTTCCAGTTTGGCCAAAAGGTTTTGGATCTAATGCATCATCTTCTCAGTTTTTATATTATTTGTGTCTTGCTCTTGCCATTGTAACTTTTATTACATTGAAATGGGCATACAGCACAAGATTTGGATTAGTTTTAAATGCAATAAGAGACAATGAGGATAAAGCAGAAGCAATGGGGATTCACACTATGAGATATAAAATTATTGGCTGGATGGTGTCAGCATTCTTTGTTGGAATTGCTGGAGGATTAATGGGCCACATTAATGGTTATATTGAACCAACTGAAATTGCATTTGCAGGACCAACTTTTGGTGTGTTCATGGTTTTAATGGCAATTCTTGGTGGTAAAGGAACTTTATGGGGACCACTTGTTGGTGCAACTATATTCCACTTATTTAAAGAAGGTTTTTGGACTTACTTCCTAGGCTGGCAGTATGTTGCTCTTGGAGTTTTAATTATCGTAATTGTTGTTTATTTTCCCGAAGGTGTAATGGGATGGTTAAGAGAAAAGTATCCTGAAAGATTTGGTGAAGTTGTAGATGAGGCTGATTTAAAAGCACAGGTGGAATTAAAGTAATGGCCATATTAGATATATCAAATGTAAGTAAGTCTTTTGGGGGTGTTAAAGCTAATGTTGATATTTCAATGTCAGTTGAGCAAGGTTCAATTGTTGGATTAATTGGTCCGAATGGATCTGGTAAAACCACTCTATTTAACTCTATTGTAGGAACTTATCCAATCGACAATGGTTCAATTAAATTTGATGGCACAGAAGTTTCAGAACTGCCAGTTCCTGTTGTTGCAAAGCTTGGACTACTTAGAACTTTTCAACAAACAAGAATTTATGGAAAATTAAACTGTATTCAAAATATGTTAATCAGTCATAAGCCAGAAAATGATGGAATATTAGCAGTATTTCAAAAGATACCTTCTGATTTAACAGATAAGGCTGAAACATTATTAAAATTTGTAGGACTTCATCAAAAAAGAAAACTTAGAGCAGGAGACCTTTCTTTTGGACAGCAAAAACTACTAGAACTTGCCATGGCACTAATGAATGAACCGAAAATGCTTTTATTAGATGAACCAACAGCCGGAATAAACCCAACTTTAATTAATGGAATTATTGACCGTTTAATCAGTGTTAATAAAGACTATGGAATTACTTTGTTAGTTATAGAGCACAATATGAAAGTAATTATGAATTTAGCACAAAGAGTTTTTTGTTTAGCACATGGTCAAATGTTAGCAAATGGAACACCGGATGAAATTAAAAATGATAAGCGTGTGCTAGACGCTTACTTGGGAGCACAATAATGTCAAATCAATATGATGTATTAGGGAAAGCACCAGGACCAGAAGATTTAAAAAAATTATCTCCAGATAATGATCATTTAACTATCAAAAAATTATCAGCTGGATATGGTAAAATGGAAATTCTTCATGATTTTGATTTAAATGTAAGTAAAGCTCAATCACTATGTTTGATTGGACCAAATGGTGCAGGGAAATCTACAATACTTCATTCAATTTATGGGTTTACAAATATTTTTTCAGGACAAATTGAAATTGATGGAAAAGAAATTACCAGTTTAACACCAGCTCAAAAACTTACGTCATGTGGAATTGCTTATATACTTCAAGATAATTCTGTTTTTCCAGATATGACCGTTGAAGAAAATCTATTGATGGGCGGCTATTCCAAAGAAAATACTGACGAGTCTTATCAAGAAGCTGAGAGAATTTTTGAAAAATATGAAAGATTAAGAAATAGAAGAAATCAACCTGCTAAAGTTTTATCAGGTGGAGAAAGAAGATTGTTAGAAATTTCTAGAGCATTAGTTATGAAGCCATCAGTATTGCTTGTTGATGAACCATCTATTGGATTAGAGCCAAGATATATCGATATGGTTTTTGAAATTTTAAGAGATCTTCAACAAACAGAAAAGAAAACTATTATTCTAGTTGAGCAAAATGCCAAAAAAGGATTAGAGTTTGCAGATATTGGTTATGTTTTAGTATCAGGACAAACTGCTATTGCTGGCAAAGGGGATGAATTATTAAGCAATCCTGATGTTGGTAGATTATTCCTTGGTGGTTAATGATTAATAAAGAATTTTTCTTTAAAGGTTTTAAATCTATTTTAGCTCCTGACAGTCCAGCCATAGCACTTGGTTGTTGTTTTGTAGCTATTGGTGCACTTCTTAAAAATTTAGGATTTAATATTCAAGAAAGTATTTTTTCAACAATGCTTACTTATGCTTTACCAGGTTCATTGGTTATGGCAGAGTCGTTATTAGTTGGAGCATCATTATTAAATATTTTTTTAGCTGTTTGGTTTGTTAATGCAAGATTGTATCCAATGGCAGTTTCTTTATTCCCATTAATGATGCATAAAAGCCAACCTAAGTGGAAATATTATTTTTCATGTCATTTTATTGCTGTGTCGGCATGGTTAATAATGAAGAATAATTATAAAAGCATTGAAAAAAAACACAGAATTGATTTCTGGATTGGAATTGGTTGTGCAACCTGGACTACAGCTGTAATTGGTACTTTTATAGGTTTTTACGCTTCAGATTATTTAGATAAAAATATGATGATGGGTTTAGCAATTTTAAACCCAATTTATTTCCTATGTATGATGGTGGGTGCAATGAAGACCATTCAAATTACAGCTGCAGTAATTTTGGGCTTATTATTGGGACCAATATTTTATTTTTTATCACCTGAATGGTCAATTTTACTTGGTGGTATAGTTGGTGGAACTGTTGCTTATTTTATAGGAGAATTAAATGTCAGCTAGTGTAATTTTTGCAATTTTAGTTACATCATTAGCAACTTTTTCATCTAGATTATTAGGTGTAATTTCATCTAAAGGAATAAAAGAAACTTCAAAATTATTTAGATGGTTTAATTGTCTTGCTTACTCAACACTAGCTGCATTAATAGCTAGGACAATTATATTTCCAGTAGGTGTTTTGTCTGATGCTAGTTATTTAAGTAGAATTGTCGTAGTTTTATTTTGTTTGTTTATATTTTTTATTTCAAAAAGAAATTTTGTTTATCCAACTGTAATTTCTGCTATTATAATGGCAGTACTAAGTAATTATCTCTAATGAAAAATATCTCTGGAATAACAATAACAGAACATCAAAACTCAAAAAGAATAATTGATATTAGAATTGAAGATGAAATCTTAGATAAATTAATATTTCCATTTAATAAATTTGATATTATCGCTTTAGAATATAAACCGTTTACTAGATTTACTATTGCTAAAAGTTTAGATGATTTAACTTCTAATAAATTAAGCAAATTACTTAATTCAATAATAAGAGACAGAGATACAGGTTGTTTTATAATTGGACCAAAGAATATAAGTCCAAAAATTAATGATACCTTTTTAGTTAAATTATCAACTGCAATTGCTTATTTAATTGGTAACCCAAATCATGATGCAATGGCTGGAAAATATTACGCAAGATTTTTTGTAAAGCACGAAGATAAAAGTGACTCATACTTAAGAAAAGCCTACACAAATATGGATCTCCATACGGATGGGACATATGTTAAAGAGATTACAGATTGGCTTCTGATGACTAAAATTGAAGAACAAAATGTTCAGGGAGGAGAAACAGCAATGCTTCATCTTGATGACTGGGAACATTGTGAGGATTTATTTAACGATCCTATTGGAAGACAAGATTTTATTTGGGGCTCTCCTAAAAGTAAAAATATAGAATACAAAGTTGAACATCCTATTTTTACAAAAGATCATAAGGGTAAGCCAAATATTTCATATATCGATCAATTCCCTGAACCAAAAAATATGGAACAAGGGCTTTTCTTACAAAAATTATCAGATGGTTTAGAGGAAAGTAAAAATAAGGTAATCACTAAACTAGCTCCTGGATCGACCATTGTGGCTAATAATTACTTTTGGCTTCATGGAAGAAAACCTTTTAAAGAAAACAAAGAGTTGAGTAGAGAGCTTTTAAGAATCAGGGGTTCCTTTTTTTTAAATTTTTAATAAATTCTTAAATTTTTTTAAATTATAAGTTGAATTCAGTTTATTAACTAATTTTACTCAAATAGTAGCTTTTTTACTGTATTTTTAAGTGATAAAAATACAACATAAGAGATAAATCTAAAAATTAAGAATTTAATATCGTGGGCATTTTCGCTTTAATATGTATAAAGTCTTTAATTATAAAAATAAATTAATAATAAAGGGTCAAAAATGAAAAAAGTAATAGGAATTTTAATTATTGCAGTACTCTCATCATTTAATGCAAATGCTGAGGTATCTATAGGTATTAGTGGTAATGCAGGGATTTTAGATGCGACTGGAAAAGAAACATTTAATAGTGGAACGACAACAAAAAAAGAAGAATTAGGAATTGCTTATATTTCAGGATTTGCTGAATATCATGTTCCATTAGAAATAGGAGAAGGCCAATTTAGAATAGGCGCAAGTTATGTGCCATATGCTCTAGAATCAGAAACTAATACAAATATTAGAGCAGCAGGAGAACATGGAACTGATGTTGTTGGTAATGACTTAGGAGCAAGTACACCACTACTAACACAAAGCATTGCAGTGGATATTGAAGATTTAACATCTTACTATGTTTCATATCATTACAATATGTTTTTTCTAAAATTAGGTGCGTTGCAATCTAAGTTAATAACAAAAGAAAATTTAGGTACTGGTTCGCAATATCCTGATGGTAATTTAGATGGGAAATTTTTTGGAATAGGATTTGATAAAGATCTTAATGATGGAGTATTTGTTAGAGGAGAATTAGTTCAAACTGATTTTGATGATATCAAATTAACTAGCACAGGTTCTGACAATGTAAATGTTATAGATGTAACAGGTCTGTCTGGAGCTAATCTATCAATTTCAGTAGGAAAAACTTTTTAAACAATAAAGTTTAAGAACTAAATTTAAGCGAAACTAATTTAAAGACCCAAAATTAGTTTCGCTTTTTTTTATCATTTAAAACAATATTAATTATCCTTGAAATTTAAGAGTGGATAAAATTAATAAAATAAAAAAATTAGGTTTGTGGATTTTTATAATCCCTTTCATTTCAGTAAATATTTGCTTAATACTTTCTCAAAGCTTTGAATTTAGAGAGTTCGATGTTCCTAGTCCAGGAAATTACTATGGTGACTGGAAGATTTTTAATATTGGAGACGCAATTGCAGATAAATCTTCAAAATGGTTAATACCCTATGTGGATGGATCAGCATCGATAAGTAGGGTTGTAAGAGTTTATCCAGTTAATATAATTTTTAAACTTGGAATGTTTATTACTGGCTTTCTATTAATCAAATATTGGTTATTAAACAAAAAACTAATTATAGAGCTTAAAATAACAGAAGCTAATACCAATAAAATGGTATTCTTTGGAATTTGTTCTGCTGTTTTATTGATAATACATTCAATTTTTTTAGGAATTAAATATGATATAGCGATTTACAAATTGTTTAGGAG
>JAOIXS010000039.1 GCA_028225715.1 Candidatus Pelagibacter sp. | reverse complement strand
CCGCAGCCATATATAGTTTTTCAGAAACAGCTCAAATTGGTGGTGAGATTGGTTGGGTTAGTGAAAGCTCACTTAATGATAGAATTAAAAAAAATGTAAACAACTTAAAAAATGGTGAAATAACTAAACCTATAATTTTATCTAATGGCATATTAGTATTAAAATTAATTAACACAAAAAATTCAAAGACTGCTGTTGATGTGGAGAGTGAATTTAAAAAAGCGATTAACTATGAACGAAATAGACAACTAAACCAATATTCTAAAATTTATTATGATAGAGTTAAAAAAAATATAGGCTTTAATGAATAAAGAGCCAATAATTATTGTTAGTGGTGAGCCTAATAGTATTTTTTTAGAAATTTTTTTTAAAAGTTTAAAGGCAAACAACTATAAATCACCATTAATAATCATAGCCTCTAGAAAATTACTTCAAGAGCAAATGAAAAAGTTGGGCTTTTCTTTTAAAATAAACGAAATTGAAAAAAAAATAAAAGATTTTTCTAAACTAAATAACAACAAAATTAATTTAATTAATGTTGAGTATAATTTTAAAAAATGTTTTGAAAAAATTACCAACAAGTCTAATAAATACATCACTGAAAGTTTTGAAATTGCTTTAAACATTATAAGTCAAAATAATTTTTCAAAATTTATTAATGGCCCTATTTCAAAAAAATCTTTTTTAAAAGGATCAAGTTTAGGCATTACAGAGTATCTAGCAAAGAAGACCAAAAAGAAAAATTTTGCAATGTTGATATTTAATAAAAGTTTATCTGTAAGTCCACTAACCACACATCTTGCTTTAAAAAATGTTCATAAAAAAATTACCAAACAAAAAATATTTACCCAGATTAATCTCATAAATAAATTTTATAAAATAAAATTTAACAAACTTCCAAGAATAGCAATAACTGGTTTAAACCCTCATTGTGAAAGTAATTTTCAAAGTTCTGAAGAAGAAAAAATAATAGTTCCAGCTATTAAGAAATTAAGGTTAAAAAATACTAAAATAAGTGGTCCATTTCCTGCTGATACTATTTTTACAAAACCATTATTAAAAAAATATGACGTAATTATTGGTATGTATCACGATCAAGTGCTTTCCCCCATGAAAGCTTTATTTAATTTTGACGCAATTAATATTACTTTGGGCTTACCCTTTACTCGTATTTCCCCCGATCATGGTCCAAATCATTCAATGCTGGGTAAAAATTTATCTGATCCAAAAAGCTTAATTCAGGCCTTAAAGTTTTTGGATAAATAAGTGTTCATAAAAACAAAAAAAAGTCTTGGGCAAAACTTCCTAATAGATAGAGAAGTACTTGAAAAAATTGTATCCATAACAGATATTACTAACAAGGATGTCTTGGAAATTGGACCAGGTAGTGGAAATCTAACCACATATATTTTAAAAAAAAAACCAAAGAAACTCTATGTTGTAGAAAAAGATGATGATTTAGCTATATTACTAAAGGAAAAGTTTGATACTGAAATCGAAATCATCAATGATGATATCTTAAAAGTATCTGAAAGTAATATCTCGAAGCAAAAACTATCTGTCTTTGGTAATTTACCTTATAATATATCAACAGAAATCTTATCTAAATGGATTCTGAATATTGGCTCAAATTTTTGGTTCGATAGTCTCGTTTTAATGTTTCAAAAAGAAGTTGCTGATAGAATTATATCTGAATTTAATAACTCTAATTATGGCAGACTATCAATTTTATCTAGCTGGAAATTAAATGTAAAAAAAATATTAGACATTAAACCACAAAGCTTTTCACCAAGACCTAAGATAGACAGTTCTTTACTTTTATTCACTCCAAAAGAAAATTTTTTTAAATTAAAGGATCCTAAAAACCTTGAAAAAATTACTAGAATATTCTTCAGTCAAAGAAGAAAAATGTTAAAAAAACCCTTTAATCAAATTTTTGATAATGGAAAAGAAGTTGCAGAAAAATTTGGTATTGATCTTAATCTTAGACCTCAAAACCTTGAGCCAGAAGTATATTTTAAACTTGTAAAAGAATATGAAGACTTAAGAGGTTAGTTTTTCAACATGTTTTCTAATGAAATCTTTATCGTAGTCTTTTGAACCATTGTTAATTTCAGCATCAATTAAACTGCTAATTTTAGAATAACATTCTTCTAGATTATCATTAATAATTACGTAATCATAATTAATCCAATGCAAAACATCTCTACTAAATTCTTTCATACGTTCTTCTACTATTAGTTTATCTTTCATGTCTCTATTTGATAGTCTTTCAAATAGTATCTCTTTGCTAGGAGGTAAAATAAAAAAAGTAATTAGTTTATAATTTAATTTTTTATTCTTGATTTGATCAGCTCCTTGCCAATCAATATCAAATATTACATTTTCACTTTTTTCTAATTTTTCAATAACTGGCGTTCTAGTTGTTCCATAATGATGGTTAAATACTCTTGCATATTCTAAGAATTCTTCATTTTTTATTAAATTTTCGAATTTATCATGATCAACAAAGTAGTAATCTTTGTCTGCAATTTCGTTAAGTCTAGGTTTTCTTGTGGTATGAGAAACTGAAATATAAAAATTTTTACTTTTAGAAAGAAGTTTTACTAATGTTGTTTTACCTGCCCCAGATGGGGATGATAAAATTACCATTATCCCATCTTTTTTTATGGACATTTAATTTCTAGTTTGCTTTTCCTGCTATAAAGTTAACAGCGTCACCTACAGTTAGAATTTTTTCAGCTTCACTATCTGAAATTTCTGAACCAAATTCCTCTTCAAAAGCCATTACTAACTCAACTGTATCTAAACTATCTGCTCCAAGGTCATCTATGAAGCTTGAATCGTCTAATACTTTAGCTTCATCAATACCTAGGTGATCTGCTACAATTTTTTTAACTTTGCTTGAAATATCTTCTGACATAATGTTCCTTTTTGTTATATTTCGTTAATAGTTCAAAAAGCAGTTTTGTCAACCCAAATACATGCCTCCATTAACATGTAATGTTTCTCCATTAATATAGTCTGACTGATCTGAACTTAAGAAATTAACTGCATTAGCAATATCTTCTGGCTTACCTAGTCTATTAGATGGAATTTTAGCAATTATTGTTTCTTTAAATTTTTCATCTATCTGGTCTGTCATAGCAGTACTTATAAAGCCTGGGGATATGCAATTAACGTTAATATTTTTTTTTGCATATTCAATTGCTAAGCTTTTTGACATTGCAACTATACCTGCCTTAGATGCAGTATAGTTTGCTTGCCCAACATTACCTGTGTGCCCAACAACAGAGGTTATATTGATAATTTTTCCAGATTTATTTTTAAGCATTTTTTTAATCGAATATTTACACATTAAAAATGTAGAAGTTAAATTAATATTTATCACTTTTGACCACTCTTCTAAGCTCATTCTAATAGTTAGGTTGTCTTTTGTAATACCTGCATTATTAACAATACAATCTAAAGATCCACCTAGTTCTTTGGTAGCATTTTCTATAAATTCTTCGATTTTATCATGTTGAGAAATATCAAATTTAAGTATCTTTATATTATTAAATTTTTCTTTTAGCTCTTCTAGTTTTTCAATTCTTGTCCCAGTAGCTAAAATGTTTGCACCATTTTGGTTTAACTTCTCAACTATTGAATTACCAATTCCACCTGAAGCACCTGTGACTATAATATTTTTATCTTTTAAACTACTCATTGATATTAATTAACTTTATATCCTCTTCTGAATTTATTGCACTAACTTTAACATTTCTGTCAATTCTCTTTATTAATCCAGATAAAACTTTGCCTGGTCCTATTTCAATAAACTCTGTAACACCCTTCTCAATCATTAGTAAAACACTCTCACGCCAACGAACACTGCTTTCAATTTGTTTAACTAGTAATTCTTTTAGTTCATCTGAATTAGATATTTCTTTTCCTGTTACATTTGAGATAAGAATATTTTTAGGTTCATTAAAATTTAATTTTGCTATTTCTTCTTTCATTATAAGTGTTGCGTTATTCATTAATTTACAATGAAAAGGAGCACTAACTGGTAATTTAATATTTTTAATATTTGAAGCCTTCAAATCAACCATAATTTTCTCCAGGTCTTCAATTTTTCCACTTAAAACGACCTGACCTACAGAATTGTCATTTGCAATAAAGCATTCGTATTTATCTTTATTCTCATCAATAATTTTTTTTATTATTTCAATTTCAGAACCCAAAACTGCAGCCATTCCACCCACTCCTTTTGGAACAGAGTTTTGCATCGCACTACCTCTAATTTTTAAAATTTTTAAAGTATCTGAAAATGATAATGACCCAGCTGCAGTTAATGCAGAGTACTCTCCTAAAGAATGTCCTGCATAAAATTTTGCTTTATCTAAATCAATTTTAAACTCTTCTTTGATTAGCTTAAATATTGAATAACTGAGCAAAAATATTGCTGGCTGTGTATTTTCAGTTAAGTCTAATTCTTCTTTGGGGCCATTTAAGATAAGGTTTGATAGTGGAAAACTAAGAGTATCATCTGCTTCCTTGAATAGATCTTGTACTAAGCTATATTTAGCATGTAGGTCTTTACCCATTCCTACTAATTGTGAGCCTTGACCAGGAAAAATAACAGAAAACATTTAAATATATAAATTTTATTATGGTTTTAAGTGTTGTAATTCAATAATTATAATAGTATATCCTCACTTTTTATTAAAGAACAATTATGAATTTATACGAACATACAATAGTTGCTAGACAAGATACTAGCCCAGCGCAAGTTAAGCAATTAACTGAAAAATATTCTAAAATAGTTGAAAAAAATGAAGGAGAAATAGTTCAAACTGAAGATTGGGGTTTGTTAAATTTAGCTTACATAATTAAAAAGAATAAAAAAGGCATCTATATGCACTTTAAGATTAAAGGTTCTGGAAAAATTATTGAAGAA
>JAOIXS010000038.1 GCA_028225715.1 Candidatus Pelagibacter sp. | reverse complement strand
CCAATCATTTTGTATCCATGATTTGCATCAGCTATCATATAAACATTTTCTAAAAATCTATCAAAGATTGGAAAATTGTCAGGCGTCATACATCCTAAGCCACCTGATGGTCCTTTTCTATACAAATTAGATTTACCTTCAAATCTTTTTTGACAATGCGCTAGAGCTGAACACCACATATCATTAAATGCTTCTGTAGTTTGAAACTCAGGAGACTCAAGTCCATATGGATCAACATCTACTTTATCAAAATGTTTATCAACTATGTAAGGAGAAGTTCCACCTTGAACCCCAAGACCTTCAATATCAGGCTTATAATAAATTCCCCAAAGCTCTTCTGTAATTAATTTTTTAGTTGCATCAGAGTATAGTGGTGCAGTTGAGTCAACATGCATTACTGGTGGTTGACCACCATCATTCATTTTTAAAAAATCTTTATCAACACCAATAACACCTTCTTGTAACATCCAATATTTCCACATATCTGTTTTGTGAAATTTTCCATCTTGTCCTTTAATATTAGCAAATTTTGGAAGCTCTAACATGTTCCAAAAATCTCTAACCCACGGACCAGCACCAACAACAACTTGTTCGCACTCAATAATTCCTTTATCTGTTTCAACGCCTGTAACTGCCTTACTATTACTTCCTCTTTTAAATCCTGTAACTTTTACTCCCTTGACTATATTAACTCCATTTACAACAGATTTACTTTCAAGAGCTTTTATCGAATCTTTATTAAATGCATAACCACCTTTTTTTTCATGAAGTATAGATGTTATTCCTTGAGCCTGCCAATCATCAAACATACCCTTCATGTATTTGGTACATTCTTTTTCACCTTCTATAAATTCTGACTCATATCCGATTGCTTTCTGTTGTTCATAAATTGAAGCAACATCTTCATGCATAACCTCTGGAGATATTTGTAAATACCCTACAGCATTATATTTCCAAGCTTTAGGATCACTTTCCCAGACAGAAACTGAGTGAGCCATTAACTCTCTCATAGCAGGTTGGAAATAATTATTTCTTATAACGCCACAAGCTATTCCACTTGCACCCGCAGCAGTATCCTTTTTTTCAAGAATTACAATGTCACCAGGATTTTTATAAGTTTGTGAAAGTTTCCAGGCTGTGCTTAGCCCATGAATTCCGCCACCGATGATTACTACTTTTGCTTTAGTTGGTAGTGTTGTCATGTTAAAATCATATTCTTCTGAAGATCAATTAATAGGATTATTTTTATAACAAAAAAATATATATATAAAATAGTAACTTAGTGAGTTGCTTAAATAAGTGTTTAATAGCTAATATTTTTAAGTGTATCCAGATAATCATTAAATTCTTTAATGAAGGTTTCACTGGGCTTAATATTTTTTATTCGCTGATCAGTTGAAGTTTTTTCTAAAAAAAAGAATCCTTTAATACATGCTTCATTAATTATCAAAGCTGCTTTTGGTCGGGAAGTTTTAAAAAGTCTTGTTTTCAATTCTTCTACTGAAAGTTTTTCATTGATCTTATATGAGTGCATTACTAACAGCATCAAATGGTAATGAGAGGGTGATTTTCTAAAAAAATAGTTGCTTGAAGTATGAGATTTTTTAACTTGGTCTTCCCAGAAATCTAAAAGATTTTTTTTCTCATTCATAATATTATTTAAGCTCTAACTCTAGACTTTGTTGGATCATAGAAAGGAAATGCAACAACTTTAGCAATAATTCTTTTTTGGTGTCCATCAAGTTTTCCTATTTCTACTTTAGATCCTATTTCAGAATACTTAACATCAATTCTGCATAGCGCAATATTTTTTCTAAGTTTTGGAGACAACATTCCACTAGTTACTACACCAATTTGACCTCGACCTATATAAACATTATCACCATGCACCGCTGGTTCGTGTCCATCCAATTCTAACCCAACTAATTTTTTTTGAGGATTTGCTTTTCTCTTTATTAACTCTTCCTTTCCAATGAAATCATCTTCTTTAGTTTTAAGAGGAACTGTGAAACCAATACCTGCTTCAAAAGGATCTGTTTGATCATCAAATTCATAACCATAAAAAATAAGTCCAGCTTCAATACGAACCATATCTAAAGCTTCCAAACCTAATGGAGTGATATCAAATTCTTTTCCAGCTTCCCAAACTTTATCCCAAACTTCAGAAGCATCTTTTGGATGACACCATATTTCATAACCAAGTTCACCTGTGTAACCAGTTCTTGAAATAATAATTGGTGTTCCTGTTTCATGATCTATTCTTGCAATATTAAATTTAAACCATTCTAGCTCAGTAATTGATGGTTGGATCGGTGCTGTCCAAACAAACTTTTCTAAAATTTTTCTACTATTTGGACCTTGAACAGCAATATTATGAATATGATCTGTTGCAGATTTTATCCAAACTTTGTAATTTTTCTTTTTAGCTTGTTCTTTTAACCATTCACCACTGTATTCATCTCCACCGATCCACCTAAAGTTATCTTGACCCATTTTAAATAAGGTTCCATCGTCCAACATGCACCCATTTTCATAACACATGGCAGTGTAAACAACTTGCCCTACAGATAATTTTTTAACATTTCTAGTTAATGTGTATTGCATTAGGTTTTCTGCATCAGGACCTAAAATTTCAAATTTTCTAAGAGGTGAAAGATCAGTTGCAATTGCACTTTCTCTACAAGCTGTGTATTCTTTTATTGTTCCTGAATTTGTAAAATTATTTGCAAGCCAAAAACCTTTATATTCAACAAAGTTTCTTGTTAGTTCTGATGTCTTTTTATGGAAACCTGTTTCTTGTGTTAGTTTTGGTTCAGAGTCTGTTTTCATTCTAAATGCTATTGCCTTTGAATATTTCTTTTCCTTTGAATAAGTCCTAACAAATATATCGGTAGGATTCCAGCCATTTGCAGCATCAACATCACAAGGACAAGCAGAAGATATACAAGTTAGATCTTTTAAGGCTCTAAATAAAACATAATCCCCAGGTCTTGACCAAGGTTCATCAAAGGACGCTACATTATTAGAGTCAATCGCAGTATTGAAAAATAGATTTATTGCAGACCAACTCTTCCTAGAATTGATGTCATATCTTTCTAGCCCTTTATTAAAATTATCTGTGCAATTAATGTGACCCATATAACCCATATCTTCATAATATTTTGAGGTACAGGCAAGATTAAATGTATCGTGTCTTCCAACGGTATCTCTTACAACTTCAACCATAGCTTCATGATCACCATCATAAAACTTTGAAAATAAACCAGGTCCAGGATAAGCACTACCCATAAAAGTTCTAGTTGCCTTATCATCTATTATACTTTCAATTCCATCATTTAATTTTTGTGCATCAAAAGCTAAAAAATCTGAACATTGTCTTCCACCTGGATCAATTATTTGAATATATTCACCGGCCTTAACGCTATAAGTTTCTGCAGTTCTTCTTTTAACAAGCTGCTCTATAATTGGATCACTTAATGGATCTGGTAAAATGAATTGTTCATCTGTTTCTATAAATTTAGCTTTAGATAAAAAAATTGTTAAATCTGTTGGCGGTTTTTGCTCATGAACATTCATAGCACTACCAGGAGCTGCAATCATAACTATACATTTGTCTTTTGAAGTTAGCGTTATTTTTTCACCCATTACACAATCATTATTAAAAATAATTGATGCCTTAGCATTGTGTAAATCTAAGTTTTTTTTCTTTAAAATTTTTGAAATTTTTTCATCATCGGAAATAGTTTTTTTTGAAAAATCTGCATTAGAATTTTCTTTTAAATTTAAAATAGACAAATCAGATTTACCTTGTGAATTGAAAACAACTATTTCACAAATTTGCCTTCCTTCATCATTGATGATTTCTATTTTGTCTTCTGGTAAAACTTTTATTAATGACAGTCCACCACCTTTTACAAAATATCTTTCAACTCCTGGTGGTAAAGCTCTTAATCCAGGATTTTTTATATCGTTACTAGTATGTAGCATTGTTAATATAAAATTTAATAATATAAGTTTAGCTTAATATAATCTTAGGGGATTGACTATAAATTTAATAAGTGAGAACATAAGGTATTAACTTAATATTGAGGGAGAGAATATAATGAAAAAAATAGTATCATTAATATCTGCCCTAGTAATTTCAGTAGTTAGTTTTGCTGGAATTTCTAATGCAGCAGATAGTAAAAAACCTATCGTTATTCCAACTCATAACTGGTCTAGCCAAATTGTAATGGCTCATGTTATTGGTGGAATTTTCGAAAGTATGGGAAATAATGTAAAATATGTAAATACAGACTCACAAGCAGTTTATGAAGCAATTCGTATCGGCGATGTAAGTTTATCTCATGAAGTATGGGAATCTGCGTTTGGAAAATCATTTACTACAGCGCTAGATAAAGGTGGTTTGGTTGACTGGGGAGATCATGAAGCTCGAACGCTTGAAGATATGGGATATCCAAACTGGGTTGCTGAAAAAGGATTATGTCCTGGTCTTCCAGACTGGACAGCATTAAAAAATCCAGCTTGTGCTAAAAACTTTACAACACCAGACTCAGGTGGAAAAGGACGAATGCTAGAAGGTCCACAAAGTTGGCATGGAGATTTAATACCTCAAAGGGTTGATGCTTTAGGGCTTGGAGATCTTTGGACTGTTAAATTTGCTGGAAGTGCAGACGCACTTTGGGCTGAACTTAAAGCAGCTGAAAAAGAAGGAAGAGGAACTATAATATTCAACTGGACACCAAACTTCACGGATGGTGCTGGTTTTACTTTTATAGATTTCCCTCCATATTCAGCAGGTTGTAGACCAGAAGACGGTGGTGATGGAAAATGTGGTTCGCCAGATGGTTATTTGAAAAAAGCTGTAAATGCAGACTTTCCAAAAACACATCCAGCAGCAGCAGGGGCATTTAAAAAAATGTCATTCTCTACAAGTCACATTGGTGCAATGGCAGCTTTAGTTGACCTTGACAAAATGACTCACGAAGATGCAGCTAAAAAATGGTTAGCTGATAATAAGAGTGTTTGGCAAGCTTTTACTAAATAAGAGTAACAGCTAATAAATTGAAATCTCCCCCCAATAATGTTGGGGGGATTTTTTTAAAGAATGTGCTTTCGCACAACTTCAAATTAAGGACCTAATTGATTAAATGATAAAGTTTTTTTTATATATATCTATCAGTCTATTAGTTTTTAATTCTTCTTTTGCAAAAAATATAGATATACAAGAGGATATTAAAATTGGTTTTGTATGTGAGTTAGAAAAAAGAAT
>JAOIXS010000037.1 GCA_028225715.1 Candidatus Pelagibacter sp. | reverse complement strand
GCTCAAAATTAACTACATCTTTTTCCAAATATTTTAAACTTAACTGTTCAATATATGGAGGGTTTGAAACAATGATATCATATTTGCCATTATTAAAATTGTCAACACTTGAGTGAAAAAACTTTGCTCGATTAGTTAAGTTTAGTTGTTTTGCGTTAAATTTGCTTACATTTATACTTTTTTTAGAAATATCTATTCCAGTTCCATAAAAATTTGATCTCTCTTTTAGTATGGATAAAAGAATGCATCCAGACCCAGTTCCAATATCAAGAACTTGTAACTGCACATCTTTTGAATAAATTTTTAAAACTTGCTCTATTATTAATTCACTATCAGGTCTTGGAATTAGCACATCTTTATTAACAAAAAATTCATCTTTCCAAAACTCTTTTTTATTTATTAAATAGGCAATTGGTTCACCTTTTTTTCTTCTTTCAATTAAACTTTTAAATTTGCCCAATTGCTCTAAATTCAAAATTTCTTTAGGATTTAGAATGATGTGTTTTTTATCTCTTTTAATCGTGTCAGATAATAATATCTCACTATCAAGTTGAGGATTGGCAATCTTATTTTTTTGTAGGATATTTATTCCTTCATTTAGAATATTTTCTATATTCATTTTAATTAAGATTGCTCAATTTTTCTTCTTGTGCTTGCAATGTTAAGCTTTCCACCATTTCATCAAAGGCTTCACCTTCTAAAAAGGCTTCAAGCTTGTGTAGTGTTAGATTTATACGATGGTCTGTTACTCTTCCTTGTGGAAAATTATATGTTCTGATTCTTTCAGAACGGTCTCCAGTTCCTATTTTACTTTTTCTATCTTGTGATCTTTCACCTTCTATTCTTGATCTTTCTAATTCATAAAGTCTTGATCTTAAAATTAGCATCCCTTTTGCTTTATTTTTATGTTGTGATTTTTGATCTTGTTGAGATACAGATAATCCTGTTGGAATATGAGTAATTCTCACAGCACTGTCGGTTGTATTTACAGACTGTCCACCTGGACCACCAGCTCTAAACACATCAATTCTTAAGTCTGAGTCATTTATTTTTATATCTACATCTTCTGCTTCTGGTAGAACAGCTACTGTTGCAGCAGAAGTGTGGACTCTTCCCTGGGTTTCTGTGTCTGGAACTCTCTGAACACGATGAACACCACTTTCATACTTCAATGTTGAATAAATATTTTTTCCTCTTATTGATGCAATAACCTCTTTTAGTCCTCCTGCCTCACTCTGGGACATGCTTATTAATTCTAATTCCCATTTTTTTTGATGACTAACTTTTTCATACATCTTAAAAAGATCTGAAGCAAATAAACTTGCCTCTAACCCTCCCGTGCCTGCTCTAATTTCTATAATTGCATTTTTTTTATCCGCTTCATCTTTAGGTAGTAAAAATAATTTTAATTTTTTTTCTATGGATTCATTTTCTAATTTTAAATCTTTTAACTCTACTTCAGCCATTTCTTTAAACTCATTATCGCTACTAGCATCTCCTAATATTTTCTCTAGATCTTTTTTTTCCTCCTCATAAGAAAAATATTTTCTAGCATCATCAATTACCTCGTTTAAATCTGAGTATTCTTTTGATTTTTCAGCAAAAAGTTTTTTATCCACTTCACCTGATGATAATTCTTTCTCCAAAATAGAGTGTTTAGATATTAAATCTTCAATAGTTTTTAGAGGTATCATTGTATTTATAATTTTTTATCAAGTTCAGCAGCTTTTTTTTCAACTTCACTTACAACTCTTGATATTATGTCTTCAGATAAAACTTTTTCACTTTGAATACCAGATAAATAAAGCATATTGTTACCCTTACCACCTCCAGTTATTCCTATATCCGTCATTGCTGCTTCTCCAGGTCCATTAACCACACAGCCGATAATTGATAATGTTAAAGGAGTTTTGATGTGAGAAAGTTTATCTTCTAATATTTTTACTGTATCAATTACTTGAAATGCTTGTCTTGCACATGATGGACAGGATATAATTTTTACACCTCTATTTCTTAAATTAAGTGACTTTAATATTTCATTTCCAATTTTAATTTCCTTAACAGGATCATCAGACAAAGAAATTCTTATAGTGTCTCCTATTCCATCCATTAAAAGTGAACCAAGGCCTATTGACGACTTAACACTGCCTGACACAAAACCTCCAGCTTCTGTTATCCCTAAATGCAATGGATAGTCTGTAACTTTTGATAATTGACGATACGCTGCAATAGATAAAAAAATATCTGAAGATTTTACACTTATCTTAAAATTAAAAAAATCTTGATCTTCTAAAATCTTAATATTCCTTTGTGCACTCTCAACTAAAGCTTCTGGACATGGCTCCTTGTATTTTTCTAAAATATCCTTTTCAAGAGAGCCAGCGTTAACACCTATTCTAATAGAACAATCATTATTTTTAGCAGCACTAAGTACATCGTGTATTTTTAATTTATCTCCTATGTTGCCTGGATTAATTCTTAAACATTTTGCTCCATTTTCAGCTGCTTCTATTGCTCTTTTATAATGAAAATGAATATCGGCAATTATTGGGACAGATACATGTTTTGTAATTTCCTTAAGAGCTAATGAAGACTCTTCATCTGGACACGAAACCCTGACCAGATCAGCACCCTCTTCATGAATATCATTAATTTGTTTTATTGTGGCCTGAATATCAGTTGTTAAGGTATTGGTCATAGATTGAACAGAAATAGGATTGTCTCCACCTATTTTTACATCACCAACATTTATAACTTTTGTTTTTTTTCTATAAATGTCTCTAAATGGTCTTAAGCTCATAAGTTAATCTAACTTAAACTCTTTGTGAAGCACTGCTACTGCTTTTTTTATCTGTTTATTTGAAATTAAAACTGAAATTTTAATTTCAGAAGTTGAAATAACCATTATATTAATCTTTTTTGACGCTAATGCTTGGAACATTCTATAGGTAATTCCTGGTGTTGTAATCATACCAACACCAATAATAGATACTTTCGAAACATTATTATCGTATGTAAATTTTCTAAACGAAATTTTTTTATTTTGTTTAATTATTTTTTCTGTTTTTTTTACATCTTCAGATTTAATTGTAAAAGTTAAGTCTGTTTCTTTTCCATTTAAAGAAATATTTTGAACTACCATATCAACATTGATTTGATTAAGTGATAATGGTTTAAAAACAGCAGCTGCTACTCCTGGTCTGTCCTTAACACCCACAATAGTAACTTTTGAATCATTTTTTGTAGAAGTAATTCCAGTTATTATTTGATTACTGAAGGTTTTTTTTGCACCAGTTATTAATGTGCCCTTCTTTTTTTGAAATGAAGATTTAACTGAAAAATTAATATTATTTAGTTTTGCATCTTGCACTGATGTAGGTTGCATAACTTTTGCACCTAATGATGCCATCTCTAACATTTCGTCATAGGAAATTTTATGAATTTTTTTAGCTTTTGAATGATTTCTTGGATCTGTAGTATAAACACCATCTACATCAGTGAAGATATCACACGCATCGGTATTAAAAAATTTTGCCAACATTATTGCTGATGCATCAGTTCCACCTCTTCCCAGTGTTGTAATCCTGTTTTCAAAATTAATGCCTTGAAAACCAGTTATGATAGGTATTCCACCTGTTTTCATGAAGCTAAGTATTTTTCCTTTGTTGATTTTGCTAATTCTGGAAGAGCTATAAAGTCCTTCTGTAATAATTGGTAGCTGCCACGACATCCATGATCTAGCTTTAAAACCAAGATGTTTTAATCTACCAGCAATTAATGCACAAGTTGCTTGCTCTCCTGTTGCTAATAAAACATCATATTCTGCTGCATCAAAGCTATTACTCAATTCTTTTGTTTTTTTTATTAATTCATTAGTTGTGCCACTCATCGCAGAAGAAACCACAATAACACCCATTTTCTTCTTTTTATAAGAAGAAATAATTTTTGCTACGTTCTTTATTCTATCTATGCTTCCGACGGAGGTTCCACCAAACTTTAATACAACAGTTTTCATTGATAATTATGTAATTTATATTTGATAAAATACATCTTAATTGTTATGTCCACAAGTCATCTATTATGAATTCAATAAATAAAAAAGAAATTGAGAAGTTTTCTAAAATTGCTGAAGAATGGTGGGATCCTAATGGTAAATTCAAACCATTGCATAATTTTAATCCAATAAGAATTAGATATATAAAAGAAAATATTATCAAAGATTTTAAGATTAGATCATCTGATAAGCCCTTAAAAAATATTAAATTGCTAGATATTGGTTGTGGTGGAGGATTATTGTCTGAACCAATGCGCAGACTAGGAGCAAGTGTTGTTGGTATTGATGCATCAAAGAAAAATATTGAGGTTGCAAAATTTCATGCAAAAAAAAATGAACTTAGGATTGACTATAAAGTTGCATCTCCAGAAATGTTAAAAAGTAAGACAAAATTTGATGTAATTTTAAATATGGAAATAGTTGAACATGTTAATGATATAGACTTTTTTATTAAAGAAAGTTCAAAATTATTAAAAAAAAATGGAATAATGTTTATTGCAACACTTAACAAAACATTAAAATCTTATGTTTTTGCAATAGTAGGTGCTGAATATATTTTAAAATGGCTTCCAATTGGAACACATGATTGGGAAAAATTTGTAAAACCTAGTGAGCTAATAAGTATAACTAAAAAAAACAATCTATCTCTTAAAAAATTAGATGGAATGAATTTTAATATATTAGATAATAGCTGGAAAGTAACAAGTGATACTTCTGTTAATTATATTACAAAATTTATAAAAAATTAATTTGTAGTGTTTTTTATCCAAGGTAGTGTTTCTGCTTTTATACCCTCTTCTTTTAACTCGTTAAGCTCTTCTTTTGTTGCGGTGCCATAAATACCTTTGGCTTTTTTTTTATCTTTATAATGCAGAGACCTTGCCTCATAAGCAAAATTTTCTCCAACATATTCAAAATTTTTTTTTATAAATTCTTGATATTTATAAATTGTTTTTTTTATTTCTTTATATTTTTCACTAGATGAATCGATGTCTTTCAAGTTATTTTTTGATGTGTTCACGCTAGGAGACATCAAGTCTTTGCCAACATTTAAAGAATTGCAAAAATGACAATTTAAGAATTTTTTCTTTTTGAGTTTTTCATATTCTTTAGACGATGAAAACCAACTATCAAAAGTAGTTTCACAATCTTTACATATTAGCTTGTATTTGATCATGAGTTATAGTTAATAATTAATAAAGCTAATTCAATATCAAATTAGCTTCTATAATCAGCATTAATCTCAATATATTTTTTTGTTAGATCCATTGTGTAGGCAGTAA
>JAOIXS010000036.1 GCA_028225715.1 Candidatus Pelagibacter sp. | reverse complement strand
ATCACCACCAGCATAATACTTGGTGGAATTAAAATTCCAAGAGTTCCTCCAGCACATATTAAACCAGCTGACAATCTAGTATCGTATCCAGATTTAATCATAGTTTTACCTGCCATAATTCCAAGAATTGTTACTGATGCTCCAACTATTCCTGTTGCAGCAGCAAAAATTGTAGACACAAACATAACTGCATAAAATAATGCACCCCTTGTTCTAGATAGCATTAATTGTATAGCTGAAAATAGTCTTTCCATAAGACCAGCAGATTCCATTAATATACCCATAAAAATAAAGAGTGGAACAGCAACCAGCGTGCTTTCAGTCATAATCATATTGAACTGTAGGGTCATTAGATAAAAAACTAACTTTCCAAAACCCCAGTAACCAAACACAAGACCTAAAAATATTAATGTGAATGAAATAGGAAAACCAATAAAGATAGCAAATAACATTACCCCTATCATTATTGCTCCAATTAATTCTTGTGAAAAAATTTCCATTACGGCCATCTACCTTTCACAAACGCATAATATGTTTTAAATAATTCTGAAATCTTGAATTAATAACAAAAAAGCTCCAATTGGCATGCAGCTTTTTAATGGCCACATTACTGGCATCCAAGTGGTATCCATTGCTCTTTGAATTCTAACTTTTCCATCTAAGCATTCTGCTAAAATAGATCTCCCACATATAGAAGTATAAGCATAATCAAAGCTTACCCAAAAAAAGACTATAAAACCTGGAAAGAAGAATAATAAATATAAGAATAGATCTACTTTTGCTTGAGTTTTAACATTCCAATTTCTATATAAAAAGTCAGCTCTTATATGAATACCTTTTGATAACGCATAACCAGCGCCCAGCATAAAAAATGCTCCTGCAATCATTCTGGTTACATCGTAAGCCCAAAGAGTTGGTCTATTAAAAAAATGTCTACCAATAACTTCAAATGTCATTGCAAAAATTAAAGGAATTACCATCCAGCAAACTATTTTACCAACTCTTAACATGTTAAGGTCGATAAACTCTATAGTTTTTGCCATCCAAGGAACCATGTCCTTAGGCATTTTTAAACTAGTTCGACGTTCTGCTATTAACTCATCAGTAATATCTAGAGTTTCTTTAACACCAGCAGAATGTGATTTTTTTTTGACCATTTATTGATTGGTAATGTCGATTAAATTTTTTTCTATTTTAAAAAAACGGGAACTTAAAAATATTAAGCCCCCGTTTAAATTATCTATTTACTTTTGCGATTTTGCAAATGCAGTTCCAATTGATGCATCAGATGTTTCCATTTGAGCAATAAAAGGTACTACGATTTTTGCGTGAGCAGTCATGTGCTGATAAACTTTATCAAAGAACGCATTTTCTTTTGAGTTCTTTTGAATAGTAGCTTTAGCAGCAGCCATGTACTCAACAAAGTAATCAGCTGGTGTATCATGAAGTATAACACCATGCTTAGATGTTAATTCAATTAACGCTTTTCCATTTTCAACAGCTCTGTTAGTGATGTTTCTAGTTATCATCGCTTCAGAAGCAATTTCCATTGCATATTTTTCTTGCTTAGATAACTTATTGTAAACATCTTTGTTGAAGAAAATGTCTCCATTTACAACGTTTTGGTGTAAGCCTTGAAGGTAGTAATTTTTCAATACCTTTTGGAAACCAAATACTAGATCTGGTTTTGGACAACACCATTCAGCAGCATCGATTGTTCCTTTTTCAAGTGCCGGTAGAATATCTCCACCACCCATTGAAACTGATGCAACACCAATGTCTTTGTATGTTTGACCAGGAATTCCCGGAGGAGTTCTGAATCTGTATTTTCTGAAATCAGCCATACTGTTGATCGGTTCTTTGAACCAACCTAAAGCCTCTGGACCAGAAGATGCCATGATGAAACCTTTTACGTTCATACCCATTTCATCCCATAGTTGATCGTATAAAGCTTTTCCACCGTTATCAAAATACCAAGCTAACCAAGATTTAGTACTTAAACCAATACCACCACCTGCAACTGGCGAACCAAATAACATTGCAGCAGGGTGATAATTAGACCAGTAATGAGTCCAAGCAGCACCACCATCAACAAGACCCTTGTCAACAGCTTCTAATGTTTCTTTAACACCTACAACTTCTCCAGCTCCTAGAAGTTCAAATTTTAATGAACCACCAGTAAGGCCAGTAACTCTTTCAGCCCACATTCCTACGATTTGCGCATCATAAGAAGTTTTTGGAAAGGTCATTTGTATTTTTAAAGTTTTAGCTGAAGCAGAAGCAATAATAGATACTGCAAAAACTAAACTTAAAATCAATGTTGTGATTTTTTTCATGTTTATCCCTCTCTGTTTTTTTATTAAGTCTTAATAAGATTTGAAATAAACATTATTGTTAGAGAAAAGTAAACTTAAAATGAGGTAAATATAAATGATACAACCTATGGTTTATTATAATCAATTGAGTTACTTGGTATACTTTAAATACTGTTAAGTAAACTTACAAATATTGTTTTTATTTATTTCCCTTTGGATCAAATGGATAATTCCAAGCATCACCACCAATCATTTTAGATATACCTGAATAATCAGTATCACTATCACCTTCATCACAGAACTTTGAAAAAATCTCTAAAGCAGCTTTACCTAAAGGTGTTGAGGCATCTACAGACTGCGCAGCATCCATAGCTAATCTTAAATCCTTCCTCATCATTGCTGCTGTAAAACCTGGTCGGTATTTATTATTTGAAGGAACTCCATCAGTAAGATTTGGTAAAGGTGTATAATTAGTCATAGCCCAATTATTTCCTGAAGCTGCTTTTATTATTTCATGAACCTTTTTAATATCCATTTTTAATCTTTTAGCTAACATTAAAGATTCAGATGCTGCTATCATAGAAATTCCTAAAGACATATTGTTGCAAATTTTTACACCTACTCCACTTCCTTGAGCACCTGCATGTAAAATTTTTTGTCCCATAATATCAAATAAAGGTTTTGCTAATGCTACAGCTTCATCACTTCCACCAACTAAAAAATTTAATTTTCCAATTCTTGCACCCATCACACCACCAGTAACTGGTGCATCTATCATTTTAATTCCAAGTTTTTTTGATTCATTACCTAGCTCTAGAGAAGTCTCAATATCAATTGTTGAGCAATCAATTATCAAACATTCTTTTGGAATTTTATTTAATATTCCTTTGTCTCCTAAATAAAGAGATCGAACATGCTTTCCCTCTGGTAGCATAGATATAACAGTACTAGCTCCATCTAATAATTCATCCATTGTTGATACAACATTTAAACCTGACTCTTTTGCAATTTTTATTACCTCTGGTGAAACATCAAAAGCTTTTACTTCTTTGCCAGCTTTTACTAATTGATCAGCCATAGGGTTTCCCATATTTCCAACACCTATAAATGCAATGTGATTAGTCATCTAAATTTGATTTACCTCTATTAATTAAAACTGTTTTACTTTGTGTGAAGTGGTTAATCATACTATCAAAAGCATATTCTTTACCTAAACCACTCATTTTAATTCCTCCATAAGAAACATTGGCTCTTGGAGCAACGCATTGATTTACCTGAACAAAGCCAGCTTCAATTTCATCTACAAATTGCAATGCTCTAGATAAGTTTTGAGTCCATAAAACGGCTGATAAACCAAAAGGTGTGTCGTTAGCGCTTTTCATAACTTCATCAAAACTCTTAAACGGAATTGCGCAAGCAACAGGCCCAAATACCTCTTCTTGACATACAGGAGATTCTACAGGAACGCCTGACAATAAGGTTGGTTCATAAAAGAACCCTTCCTTATAATCTCCTCCTTTAGGTTGATTGCCACCATGTAAAACCTTTGCTGATGATGTTTTTTTAGCAATGTCCATATAATGTAAGGTTCTTTTGAGTTGTTCATCAGATATTATTGCGCCAATATCAGATTTACTATCAAGTGCATTCCCCATCTTAAGTTTGCTCAACTTAGAAACCACACCTTCTAAAACTTTATCATAAATTTTTTCATGTATATAAACTCTTGATCCAGCTGTACATGCTTGGCCTTGACGAGTATACCTCATACCATCGATTACACCTGGTATTGCTATTTCTAAGTCAGCATCACTCATTATAATATTTGGGTTTTTTCCACCTAATTCTAATGTAACAGGACATAATTTTGGAGCAGCTCTCATTGCAATAATTTTTCCAACAGAAAACGATCCAGTAAAAGTAACCTTTCTAACTTTAGGATGATCAATTAAAGGTTCACCACACTCTTCTCCATAACCAGAAATGACATTTAGAACTCCAGGAGGAAGTTCTTGTTGTAATATTTCACATAAAAGCAAAGCACAAAGTGGTGCTTGCTCAGCAGTTTTTAGCACTACAGTATTTCCTGCTACAATAGCTGGTGCAATTTTTGCAACAGTTAAAAACAAAGGAGCGTTCCAAGGAATGATAGCACAAACAACTCCAATTGGATCTTTTGTTGTATAGTGAATTGTATTTGGAATATTTGGTGGGTAATTTTCACCTTTAATTTCTCCTGCTAGTCCAGCAAACATATGTGTTAACTCAATTGATGCAGCTGTCTCGGGTATAGCTTGAGTTCTAAGAGCGTTACCGGTATCTAAAGCTAATAATGTTTCAATTTCATTTTTTCTGTCTTCTAATTTTCTAGCAGCGGCCAACATTATTTTACCACGTTCTCTTGCAGGTATTTTTTTCCATTTTTGAAACGCAGCTTCTGCAGAATCCACTGCTATATTAACATCAACCTTATTACACTGTGGAGCTTCACCAATGTTTTCACCTGTACTTGGATTTAATATACTAATTTTACCTTCAGCTTTAGAGGGTGATAACTTTCCATTGATTAAAATCTTATTAGATAATCTTTTTGCATTACCCAGTGCTAGTTCTAAATTATTTTTAAAATCATCACTCATTAATTGCTTATTTCACCTTTTCTAGTTTTTGCTGCTAACCATCCACCATCAATTTTTATTTCAGATCCATTTATAAAATCTGCATCATCGCTAGATAGAAAAACTGCTGCACCAGATATATCAGATGGTAAACCCCAACGTCCAACTATTGTTTCTTTACCCCAAGCTTTACCGTGAGTAGGATCCTCTGCAAACTTTTGATTAAACGGTGTTGAAATTAACCCAGGACAAATAGTATTAACGTTAATATTTTTCCCTGTTAAATCGACAGCTAAGGCTCTTGTTAAACCAAGTATACCAGATTTTGCAGCAACATAGGCTACTCTATCAGGTCTGCCCATAAAACTTGCAATTGATCCAAAATTAATAATTTTTCCTTTACCATTTTTTATCATATGTGGAATAACAGACTTACAGCATAGATATGGTCCAGTTAAGTTTACCGATATCATGTCATCCCATTGTTGTTTTGTATGATCTAGAATATTATTAATATGTCTTATACCAGCATTGTTAATAAGAATATCAATCTTACCAAATTTTTTAATAGCTGCATCAGCCATGTTATTTACACTGTCTTCTTCGGCAACATTTGTTTCTACAACAATTGCTTCACCATTATTACCTTGAATTTTTTTAGAAATTTTTTCACCATTTTCAATATCTATTTCAGCAATAACAATTTTTGCTCCCTCACTTGCTAGTCTTAAACAAATCTCT
>JAOIXS010000035.1 GCA_028225715.1 Candidatus Pelagibacter sp. | reverse complement strand
CTACTGCTTGAATAGAATAAACAATTAAATCATTAAAGCCTTGTGCTTTAAATTTTTCATCTTCCTTATAAGACAAAACTAATAAACTTGTTCCAGATATAAATAAAAAATTCCAGCCAAATCCTAAAAATATCAGAGCGATTAAATAATTAACAAAGTTTTGCTCAAATAAACTAGTCAAAATTGTTATCAAAAATAAAGCAACTCCTGCATACATTATTTTACTATGACCAAATTTTCTTATCAAATTGCCTGTAACTAGTGACGGTAAAAACATTGCTGCAATATGAAGTTGAATTACAAAACCTGTTTTAGTTAAACTTATTTTTTCCATTACATGCATACTTATTGGGGTTGCAGTCATTAAAAATGACATCACAGCATAAGCAAATGAAGAAGCCACTAAAGCCTGTAGAAACCTTGGTTGAGAAATTAATTCTAAATAACTACGTTTAATTTTTTTGTTAACACGATTTGGTTTATGCCCATCTTCATAAAATAATAAAAAAATTGTTGAAGTAAGAGTTAAAGCTGCAAGTGCAATATAAGATCCAGCATATAAATGTTCAGCTATAATATCTTTTGTTATATTGGCAACATTTGGGCCTATAAAAGCTGAGCCTATTCCTGCTAATAATATTATTGATATTGCTTTTGGTGCCATATCTTTTTTTACTGTTTCAACAGCTGCAAAACGATATTGATGGCTAAAGGCTCCTCCTGCTCCAAGTAAAAAACATGAAAAATTAAAAAGAATAAAAATTTCATTAACTATTGAGTAAACAGCTAATAGAGATGACAAAGAGCTTACTACAGAGGCAAGTATAAAGCCTGCTCTTCGTCCAATTATACTCATGACCTTTGATGCAAAAATTGCAAAAATAGCTATACCTATAATTGATAAAGCCATCGGTAGAGTTGCTAAAAATTTTACTGGACTAAATTGAGAACCAATTATTCCACTTAAAAAAACTGTTACAGGTGCTGGTGTGAAAGCAAAGACTTGACTTAAAATCAGCAACCATAAATTTTTATTCATTAAAAAAAATATTTATCACCAATGTACATAGCCCAAGCTATTGCAGCTCCTAGTATAATATATTTCATAATATCTTTATTTTATTTCTATTTTTTCAGGAAGTATACCTTTAGGTCGATACCTCATAATCAGTAAAAGACCCATACCCATCATTAAGTATCTAAAGTATGGAACACTTTCAACTAAATGAACTTTTAATGAATGTGTGTCTGCTAAGCCTGCTGTGAATAGATTAATTAAGAATAAAGCAATTGGTGCTGCTTCAATCCATAAAAACCAAACTGCAAAACCACCAAGTATAGCACCAAAATTGTTACCACTTCCTCCAACTATAACCATGACCCAGATTAAAAAAGTATACCTCATCGGCCTATAGCTACCTGGTGTAAATAAACCATCTTGAGTAACTAACATTGCACCAGCAATTCCAACAATTGCTGAACCTAAAATAAAGATTAATAAATGTTGTTTAACAACATTTTTACCCATAGCATTAGCAGCTTCTTCGTTGTCCCTTATTGCTCTCATCATTCTTCCCCATGGAGAATAAAGAGCTTTTTGAGTAATTATTAAAAGAGCTATAACTACCATTAAGAACAACCCTGAATAACAAAGTTTTACAAATACTGATGATCCTTCAATAACTAATTGATTGAGAGCCGTTTGTTTATCAGTAATACTTGAGATTAAATTTAATTTTCCAGAATTAAAATTTACAACTAAATTTATAAACCATTCTTTTGTTTGAAGTTCAACCTCATAAGGTACTGGTCGATCCAGTCCTATTACATTTTTAACACCTCTTGTTAACCAATCCTCATGTTTAATGATAGCTATAACAATTTCAGAAATAAGTAGTGTTGCAATAGCTAAATAATCTGCACGTAACCCAAGTGCAACTTTTCCAACTACAAAAGCTAGACCTCCAGCAAAAAAAGCACCAACAATCCAAGAGAACATAATTGGCAATCCTAATCCTCCAAGAAATCCTGTTGTTGCTGGGTTAACACTTTCAATAGCTTCAATGCTTGACTCTGATGTTATTCTTATAATAACAATTCCAGCAATAATAATTGCTGCAATACCATAAGTTCTAATTTTTGATTTTTCAAAATATTTTAATACAAATCGAATTGCAAATATCATTGCGATTATTAACCATAAACACATTAAAATATTAAAACCGCCTGCAACCCATGCTTCTTGTACAGGTTCAGCTGATATTAAAACTGCAGCCAACCCACCTAATGCAGCATAACCCATGAGACCAAAATTAATTAAACCCGCATATCCCCATTGAATATTTGCGCCCATGGTCATCACTGCTGAAATCAGACACATATTAAAAATTGATAAAGCAACATTCCATGATTGAAATATTCCAACTAAGATAATTAAACCCATCATTATTGTGTAGGCTGTAATTACATTTAAGTACTTTCTCACAATACCTTCCCTTTAAATATACCATTTGGTCTATATAGTAAGACAATCACCAATATAGAAAATGATACTGCAAATTTATAATCTGTTGATAATAGTTGAACTAAACTTTCTGGCTCCATACTTGCTGGCAAAACATACATAAAGAATTTTTTATAAGCATAGGTCAAAAATATTTCTGAAAAAGCTATGACATAACCTCCTAAAAATGCACCAAAAGGATTTCCAATACCTCCCACTATTGCTGCAGCAAAAATTGGTAGCATATTATTAAAGTAGGTAAATGGTTTGAAACTTTTGTCCAAACCATACAAAGCTCCACCAATAGTTGCTAAAATACCAGCAATAATCCAAGTAATCATAACTACTCTTTTTGGATCAATCCCAGATAATAAAGCTAAATCCTCATTATCCGAATAGGCACGCATACTTTTTCCTGTTTTAGTCTTATTTAAGAACCAAAATAAAATTGAAACCAATACAAGTGTTACAAATATAGTTATTACCTGACTGGATTTAATAGCTAAGCCTTCATTAAGTCCTGTCATCTCTTTAAACTCACCAGCTTTAATAATAAATTTTTCTCCATCAAAGAACCTTCTGTCTGAAGGTCCAATTATTATCCTAACCACAGCTTGTGTTACAAACATTACACCAATACTAACCATTGCAAGTTGAACTGGTGGACTTTTTTGAACTCTATAATATTTAAATACAAATTTATCTATAAAGAGCATATAACCGATCATAAAAATTATTGCAAAAGGTATAGCAAGGAGAGCTGTTGGTAATACACCTAGTGAAATACCAATTGATTGAAAGTACCAGGTAATTAAAATAGTAACCATTGTACCAAAGGCCATCATGTCTCCAGTTGCAAAGTTTGCAAACCTTAAAATTCCATAAATCAAAGTTACAAATATTGCACCTAGTGCTAATTGAGAACCATAAGTAAGAGCTGGTACAAAAATGTAGTTTAACAATAATATAATTGCGTTTAAAAAATCCATACTATCCACCTAAAAAAGAGCTTCTTACTCTTGGGTCATTTAATAATTCTTTTCCTGTTCCTGAATATTTATTTTCACCAGTAACTAAAACATATCCACGATCAGAAATATTAAGTGCTTGCTTAGCATTTTGCTCTACCATTAAAATTGCAACATTAGTTCTTTTAACTTTAATTATATGATCAAATAATTCATCCATTACAATTGGAGAAACTCCTGCTGTAGGCTCATCTAACATTAGAACAGACGGCTTTATCATTAATGCTCTGCCAAGAGCCACTTGTTGTCTTTGACCTCCTGATAGTTCACCAACTAATTGATTTCTCTTTTCTTTCAATATTGGAAATAGTTCATATATCTCTTCTATAATGTTTTTATAATCATCACCTCTTAAATAAGCACCCATTTCCAAATTTTCTTCAACACTCATTCCAGAAAATACATTTTTAGTTTGTGGTACAAACGAAATACCTTTTTTCACTCTATCCTGTGGTGAAAGTTTTGAAATATCTTTGCCATCAATTATAACAGAACCTGATTTTAAATTTAAAAGACCAAGCAATGCTTTCATGGCTGTTGATTTACCTGCTCCATTAGGTCCAAGAATTGAAACTATCTCTCCTCTATTAACATCAACCGAACAAGAATTAATGATATCAGGTCCATTACCATAACCACCTGTCATTTTTAAACCTTCAAAAAAAGCCATTAATTTTCATCCTTTATTTTTGATCCTCTACCTAAATAACTTTCAATAACTTTTTCATCTTTCTTAGCGTCTTCAGCAGTTCCTTCAAATAAAACTGACCCTTCAGCCATAACAATAACTGGATCACACAATCTGCTTATAAATTCCATATCATGTTCAATCATACAAAATGTGTACCCTTCTTCCTTATTTAACTTGAGAATTGCAGTTCCTAGATCTTTAAGTAGCGTTCTGTTAACACCAGCCCCTACTTCATCAAGTAATACTAATTTTGCATCAACCATCATAGTTCGTCCAAGTTCTAGCAATTTTTTTTGGCCACCAGATAAATTCCCAGCTAACTCATTTGATAAATGAGTTAGATTTAAAAAATCAACTACATCCTGAGCTTTTTGTTTTACAGCAAGTTCTTCAGTTCTAACTAGACTTGGTTTCAGTAAAGCTGTCATTAATTTTTCACCAGATTGATTTGCTGGTACCATCATCAAATTTTCAAGAACAGAAAGATTAGTAAACTCATGTGCTATTTGAAAAGTTCTTAATATTCCTTTTGAAAATAATTCATATGAAGGAACATCTGTTACATCTTCATCATAAAATAAAACTTTTCCACTCGATGCTTTCAGGTTTCCTGCAATTAAATTGAATAAAGTAGTTTTGCCTGATCCATTAGGTCCAATAATTCCTGTAATAGAACCCTTCTTAATTTTTAAAGAACAGTCTGAAACTGCAGCCAAACCTCCAAAATATTTAGATAGATTTTCAATTTGTAAAATATTCTGTTGTTGATTCATGAAATTTTATTTATTTAATCTTTTATGTATACTATTGAGAGTTTTCTCTAAAGATTTATAAAAACCAGCTGTTGTTAGTTCTTTAACTCCTTGTTCGTTTAATCCTTTAGGTGTTTGAGACTCTTTTACTAAATATTTCAAATCTTTCTTTGAATTAACAACTGCATCCTCAGATAAAGCTAAAAATAAAGATGTAATATATTTTTGTGCATTATTTCTTTTAACTCCTCTTTTAACCAACCAGTCAGTCATCACTCTTAATAGTTCATAAAATGGAGCCATCATTCCAGATGTTGACCAAAAATTAATTGATGATTTTTCATTTTTGATTTCGACAGTAGTTCCAATTTTATTAAAAAAATCCTTTACTTTTTTATTTGGAGGATAAATGGGCACTGGTCCTTTTTTTAAAGATATTGGTGGTAATGGTATCGCTCTTATAATTTTTGCTTTAACTTTAATTGCTTTTTTAAGTTTAGCTAAAGTAATTGTTGAAATGAAGCTGATAATTATTTGATGAGAATTGAATTTAAGTTCTTTAATTATTTTATTTCCAACAGAGGGTGTTATAGATAAAAAAATCCAATTACAATTATCAACTATTTGCTGATTATTTTTTGCAATAACTACCTTTTTAAATTTTTTCTGAAGAACGCTCGAAATTTTTTTATTACGCGGCGATATTATGATTTTAGTAAAATGAATTTTTGAATTGCAAATTCCCGTTATCACTGATGATGC
>JAOIXS010000034.1 GCA_028225715.1 Candidatus Pelagibacter sp. | reverse complement strand
ATCTATTAGCCGCAATGAGAATGATTATGGTAGAAATATTTCTGTAATTATGATTAATTAATAATATTTCATGAAATTATTAACTGGAAACAGCAATAAACCTCTCAGCAAAAATATTGCAAAATATTTAAAATCTAAGCTTGTGAACTCAAGTATAAAAAGGTTTTCTGATGGAGAAATTTATATAGAAATTAATGAAAATATTAGAGGTAATAGTATCTTTATAATTCAGTCTATTTCATCACCTGCAAATGACAACTTAATGGAACTACTACTTTGCATTGATGCTTTAAAAAGATCTTCAGCAAAAAATATTACTGCTGTCATTCCTTATTTTGGATATGCACGACAAGATCGAAAAGTGGTACCTCGAACTTCTATTTCTGCAAAACTTGTTTCTAATCTAATTACTAAAGCAGGTGCTGATAGAGTTGTTACTGTAGACCTTCATGCAGGACAAATTCAAGGTTTTTTTGATATTCCTGTAGATAACTTATTTGCTACGCCAATTTTTGCAAGACATGCAAAAAAAAATATCAAAAGTAAAAATATTATTTGTGTTGCACCAGATGTAGGAGGAACTGAAAGAGCTAGGGCTCTTGGTAAAATTTTAGATGTAGAGCTTGCTATTGTGGATAAGAGAAGACCTAAACCAGGTCAGTCCAAAGTTATGAATGTTATAGGAAATGTTAAAGGGAAAACTTGTATTATAGTTGATGATATAATTGATTCAGGTGGAACTATAGTAAACGCTGCGAAAGCTTTAAAGGATAGAGGTGCTAAGGAAGTTTATGCTTATATTACCCACGGAGTTTTAAGTGGAGAGGCAGTAGATAAAATTAAAAAATCAGTTATTAAAAAACTAGTAGTAACAGACACAATTGATAATCAAGATAAGATTAAAAATGTGAAAAATATAGAAGTTTTACCTATTTCAGCCCTTATGGGTGAAGCGATTAAAAGGATCTCTAATTCAACATCTGTATCCGATTTATTTAAATAATTATCTTGAGTTATTAAGAAACTTGGGCTAAAAGCCATCTTTTTATGAATTCACTTGATGCAAATACTAGAAACACTAAGTCAAAAGGAGATGTTCGTTCTCTTAGATTGGCTGGAAATATCCCTGGTATAATTTATGGAGGACCAGATCAAAATCAAAAAGTTGCTGTATTAAAAAAAACATTAAAATCTTTAATAGAAAAAGGAAGCTTCTTATCAAATATAATAACTCTTAATTTAGATGGTAAGCCTCAAAATGTTTTGCCAAGAGAAATTACTTATAACGTAATATCTGATGAGCCAACTCATATTGATTTTCTTAGAGTTGTCCCAGGTGTAAAAATTAGAATAGAAGTACCTGTAGTGTTTATTAACCATGAAACTTCACCAGGTCTAAAAAGAGGTGGAGTACTAAACATTGTAAGAAGAGAAGTAGAATTAAAATGCCCAAGTGAAAAAATTCCATCTGCAATAACTATTGACTTAGATGGAGTAGATATTGGTGAAAGTTTTAAAATATCATCAGTTAAACTAGAAGAAGGTGTTGTGCCAACTATTATTGGAAGAGACTTTGTAATTGCAACATTGGCAGCGCCGACAGTTATGAAAGAGCCAGAAAAACCAGCTGAAGCAGCAGAAGAAGAAGCAACAGAAGACGGTAAAGAAGCGACACCAGTAGCTGAGGGTGATAAAAAAGATGGCGATGAAAAAAAAGCCACTGAAGAAAAAAAATAATCAACTTATCATAGTGGAAACTCCCAGATACGATTTAAAAAAAATATGCTTTTATTTGTAGGCTTAGGAAATCCAACACCCGATAGCGAAAACAATAGACACAACATTGGTTTCAAATTAATTGATGCTCTTAATCAAAAATTTGGTCTGTCTAAACAAAAACCAAAATTTAAAGGGTTATTAACTACAGGTAATATTGAAGATAAAAAGGTCTATGCAATAAAACCTTTGACCTTTATGAATAACTCTGGAATTTGTATAAGAGAATTAATTGAATACTTCAAAATTGATGCTGAAGATGTGATTGTCTTCCATGATGACCTTGACCTGGAGTTTGGAAAAGTAAAAGCAAAATTTGCGGGATCTAGTGCAGGACATAATGGTATCGAGTCTATCGATAAATTTATTGGTAAAGATTATTCAAGAGTAAGAATAGGAATTGGAAGACCCAAAACTAAAGCAGATGTTTCAGACCATGTATTAAAAGATTTTGATGAAGATGAAATGATACAACTAGAAAAAATTACTAAAAATATTATTGATTCAATGGCTATATTAATTGATAAAAAATTAGATTTATTCTCAAGCACTGTAAATAATAAGTAATGAGTTTTAAGTGTGGAATTGTTGGCTTACCTAATGTTGGTAAATCTACGTTATTTAATGCGCTTACTAACTCCAGTAAGGCACAAGCTGCTAATTTCCCTTTTTGTACGATAGAACCAAATGTTGGAGTAGTTCCTGTACCAGATGAAAGAATAGATAAATTGGTAGAAATATCAAAATCAAAAAAAAAAATTAATACCACTATTGAGTTTGTAGATATAGCCGGACTAGTAGAGGGCGCCTCTAAAGGTGAAGGATTAGGAAATAAATTTTTATCTCATATAAGAGAAGTCGATGCAGTCATACATATGATCAGATGTTTTGACTCTGATGATATTCAAAATGTGAACCCAACTGTTGATCCAATTAGAGATTTGGAAATTATAGAAACAGAAATGATGTTGGCAGACCTTGAATCAATACAAAAAAGATTGGAAAAAAACAATAAGAAAAATGTAGATGAGGAACAGTTAAAGATATTAGAAATTGCTTCTGACTGCATAAATAATTCTAAAGATATTCAAATACTTTATGAACAATTTGACAAAAAATTAATAAACCAAAGTGGTTTATTATCTTTAAAACCTAAAATTTTTGTATGTAACGTTGATGAGGCAAGTGTTCAAAATGGAAATAAATACACACAAGCTTTTATTGATAAATTTGGGGAAAAAAATACCTTAATAGTTTCGGCTGATATTGAGAACCAAATAAATCAATTAGAAAATGAAGAAAAAGAAAATTATATGGAAATGATTGGATTAAAAAGAACTGGTTTAAATATGTTAATTCAAAAGGGTTATAATATTTTAGAGCTAGATACTTATTTTACATCTGGGCCTGAAGAAACTAGAGCCTGGACTATCCAAAAAAATTGCACTGCGCCAAAAGCAGCTGGTGAAATACATACTGATTTTGAAAAAGGCTTTATTAGAGCTGAAACAATTGCATATGAAGATTTCATAGCAAATCAAGGTTGGGTAAATTCTAAAACTAATGGAAAGATGAGACTTGAGGGAAAAGATTATATTGTCAAAGATGGTGATATATTAAACTTCAGATTCAATACGTGACCAAATTTTCTTCATACTAAAGTAAACTAGAATAGTTAAAATAATTAAATATAAAATAGCTTTAAAGCCCATTTTGTGTCTACTTTCTAAATGGGGCTCTGCTGCCCACATTAAAAATGTTGTAACATCTTTTGCCATTTGCTCTTCTGTAGCCTTTGTACCATCGCTATATTCTACAGCATCATCCATTAAAGGTTGTGACATTTTAATTTTATTACCATACATATATTTATTATAGTAAACCCCATCATCAAGCGTTACACCACTTGGTGGATCTTCATAACCTAAAAGCACTGAGTAAATATAATCAACTCCACCAGTTCTAGCTTTTGCTAGCACAGACATATCCGGTGGGTAAGCTCCTCCATTTGCTGCTTGAGCTGCTTTAACATTTTCAAAAGGCATGACAAATTTATCAGATAATTTTGCTGGTCTGACAAACATTTCACCATCGTTGTTTGGTCCATCTGTAACTTCAAAACTTGCAGCTATAGCTTTTGCTTGCTCTTCAGTAAATTCTGGCCCACCTGGTTCAAATAAATTTCTATAACTTACATATTTCATTGAATGACAGCCAGCACAAACTTCTGAATAAACTTGGTACCCTCTTTGCAAGGCCCCCCTATCAAATTTTCCAAATAATCCCTTAAAACTCCAATCTGTTTTTAAAAGATCAACTTTTTCTGCAGCATTAACTGTAAGAGTTCCTGCTAATAAAAAAATAATTGAATAACTAATTTTTAAAATATTTTTCACTTAATTAATTCAAACTTTCTTTTTTTTTAACAGCTGATGCCATTGGCATCCCTCCAAGTACTGGTTCTGTAATGCTTAAAGGTAAAGGTATAGTTTTTTCTTTAAATCCTAATACCGGTAAGATTATTAAAAAGTGAATAAAGTAGTAAGCTGTAGCGACCCTAGCAATCAATAAGTAAAGCCCTTCAGCTGGCATTGCACCCACATAACCTAGAACCAATACATCCACTACTAATATCCAATAAAATTGTTTATAAAGAGGTCTGAATACTGCTGATCTAATTTTTGAAGTATCTAACCAAGGCAGTGCAGCTAAAATTAAAATTGCTGACAGCATTGCAACTACTCCCATTAATTTATCAGGAACTGACCTTAGGATTGCATAAAATGGTAATAGATACCACTCAGGAACTATATGGGCTGGTGTAACCATTGGGTTTGCTTCTATATAATTATCTGCATGTCCTAAAATATTTGGTGAATAAAAAACAAAAAATGCAAATACAATCATAAACATTAATAATGCAAAGCCATCTTTGATTACAATATATGGATGGAATGGTACTGTATCCTTAGAAGGTTTTTTAACATCAATTCCTACTGGGTTGTTGTTTCCGGGAACATGCAGCGCCCAAATATGAAGAACAACTAAGCCCAAGATTAAAAATGGTATTAAGTAGTGTAACGTGAAAAACCTTGTTAAAGTTGGGTTATCTACAGAATAACCTCCCCACAACCAATTAACTATTCCTTCACCCACTAAAGGTATTGCACTAAAAAGATTTGTAATAACTGTTGCTCCCCAAAAACTCATCTGGCCCCAAGGAAGTACATACCCCATAAATGCTGCTGCCATCATTAAAAGGTAAATTATTATTCCAATAATCCAAATTATTTCTCTTGGAGATTTATATGATCCATAAAATAAAGATCTAAATATATGAATATAGACTGCTAAGAAAAACATTGAAGCACCATTTGCATGAATATATCTTATTAACCAACCATAGTTTACATCTCTCATGATGTGCTCAACACTTTCAAAAGCCATATCAGCATGGGCAATGTAGTGCATAGCTAAAGTTAAACCTGTAACGATTTGTGTAATTAAACAAAAGGTTAAAATTCCACCAAATGTCCACCAATAATTTAAATTCTTAGGAGTTGGATAATCAGTTAAATGACTAGCAAGTGATAAAAGTGGAAGCCTGTCATTAAACCATTTTCCAAATTTTGAACTGGGAACGTACTCGTGATCACTCATAATTATTTATTATCCAATCTTAATTGTGTTACTGTTAACAAATTCATATTTTGGAACTTCCATGTTTGTTGGAGCAGGACCTTTTCTAATTCTTCCAGAAATATCGTAATGTGAACCATGACAAGGACAAAACCAACCATTGTAGTCTCCTTTATCATTTAAAGGGACACATCCTAAATGCGTACAGACACCTAACATAACTAACCATTCTGGATCTTTTGCTCTATCCTCATCTTTTTCAGGATCTTTTAAATCTTCCATTTTAACAGCTCTTGCTTCAGCTACTTCCTCAGGTGTTCTTCTTTTAATAAAAACTGGTTTTCCTCTCCAGAGTACAGTGATTGTTTTTCCAGGTTGAACTGAACTTACATCAACTTCTGTGCTAGCTAATGCTTTAACAGAGGCATCTGGGTTCATTTGATCAATTAAAGGCCAAACAACAGCTCCTACCCCAACGGCTCCTACCGCATAGGAGGCTGTAAATAAAAATTCTCTTCTTTCAGGTTTTTTTTCAGACATCTATAATTTTTTGTATATTGTTATCTAATATATGATTTCATATAAGAAAAAAGTTTTTTTTCCACTGAAACAATGACACATAAAACATGAATTTGAGACCTAAAATAGCCTTATATGAACCTGATATTCCTCAAAATACAGCTGCTATTATCAGAACATGTGCATGTCTAGGGGCTGATTTAGAAATAATTGAACCATGTGGTTTTTTATTCAGCGATAAAAGATTTAAAAGAGTTGTGATGGATTATATGGATGAAAAAATGATAAAATTTTATCAAAGTTCAGATGAATTTTTTAAATCAAAAAAGAATGAGAGGATAATATTATTAACAACTAAATCAGCAGATTCTTATACTGCCTTCAAATTTGAGAGTAATGATACACTATTATTTGGAAGAGAAAGTGCTGGCGTACCAGATCACGTACATAATTCAATTAAGTATAGGTTAAAAATACCCATGATGGACAATAAAAGATCTTTAAATATAGCCTCTTCGGTTGCTATAATTCTTTCAGAAAATTTAAGACAAACTAACTTTAATAAATAATGGATAAAGAAATTAAAAAAAAACTTGCTTCTAATTGGTTTAAGTTACTGCAGAACAC
>JAOIXS010000033.1 GCA_028225715.1 Candidatus Pelagibacter sp. | reverse complement strand
GCGCATGTTCTCTTGATGAACCACAGCCAAAGTTTTTTCCTGCAATTAATATTTTTGATTGATTATGAGGTTCTTGATTTAGAATAAAATCTTTAATTTCATTTCCATTATCATCATATCTCATTTCAAAAAATAAGTTTTTTCCTAACCCTGTTCTTTTAATCGTTTTAAGAAATTGTTTTGGAATAATCATATCTGTATCAATATTTACTATTGGTAAATATGCTGGGATACTTGTAAGTAAATTAAATTTTTGCATTTTAGTTTTGATACTTTCTAACATCATCCAAGTTTCCAGAAATTGCAGCTGCAGCTGCCATTCCAGGACTTACTAAATGTGTTCTGCCACCTCTACCCTGTCTTCCTTCAAAGTTTCTGTTTGAAGTTGAGGCACATCTTTCTCCTGGTTTTAACTTATCCGCATTCATTGCAAGACACATAGAACAGCCGGGCTCTCTCCATTCAAAACCTGAAGCTATAAATATTTTATCTAAGCCTTCCTGCTCTGCTTGCTCTTTAACTAAGCCTGAGCCAGGAACAACCATTGCATGAACATGGGACGCTTTCTTTTTATCTTTTAATATTTGGGCAGCTTCCCTTAAATCTTCAATTCTACCATTTGTGCAACTTCCTATAAAAACCTTATCAATCTTAATATCTGTAGCCAATGTATCAGCCTCTAAGCCCATATAATTTAAAGACCTTTCTAAAGAGTTCTTTTTGTCTTCATCTTTTTCATTTTTAGGGTTCGGAACTTTGCCATCTATAGTGATTACATCTTGTGGAGAGGTTCCCCAAGTAATCATCGGTAAAATATCTTCTGCCACTAAGTTGATTTCTTTATCAAATTTAGCTCCATCATCAGTTTTTAAACTTTCCCAATATTTCATAGCCTTATCCCAATTTTCATTTTTTGGAGACATCGGTTTACCTTTTAAATATTCAAATATTTTTTCATCTGGAGCAATTAATCCTGCTCGTGCTCCTCCTTCAATAGTCATATTACAAATAGTCATTCGTTGCTCTACGCTTAAAGATGAAATTAGACTGCCAGCATATTCAATGACCGATCCTGTTCCTCCTGCAGTTCCAATATTTCCTATAATTTGTAAAATTACATCTTTAGAGGTAACGCCAATAGGAAGTTTTCCGTTAACATTAATTCTAAAATTCTTTGCTTTTTTTTGAACTAATGTTTGTGTTGCTAAAACATGCTCTACTTCTGAGGTACCAATTCCAAATGCTAAAGCACCAAATGCACCATGTGTTGCTGTGTGACTGTCTCCACAAACAATTACTGTACCAGGTTGTGTAAAACCTTGTTCTGGACCAATTATGTGAACAATTCCTTGTCTCTTGTCGTTCATTCCTAAATATTGAACTCCAAATTCTTTACAATTACTTTCTAATGTGTCTACTTGAATTTTAGATTCTGCATCTGCTATTCCTTTAGATCTATCGGTAGTTGGAACATTATGGTCTGCAACTGCTAGTGTTAAGCCAGGTTGTCTAACTTTTCTATTAGAGTTTCTTAATCCTTCAAAAGCTTGTGGGCTTGTAACTTCATGTACTAAATGTCGATCAACAAATAATAGTGCTGTACCATCATCTTGTTGATCTACTAAATGATCATTCCAAATTTTATTGTAAAGAGTTAAAGGCATTGAAAAAAAAATTATTTTTTTTCTTCTGATTTTTCTAGTTTAGGTTCAGCTTGAACTTCTGTTTGTTTTTCTGCTTCTACAGCCACTGGTGCTAAAGTTTCTTCTGTTACCGTTTCTGGTTTAACGTCAACTTCTATACCAATTTTTTTTCTAATTTTTTCTGCAATCCTAGCTGATTTACCAGTTCTGTCTCTTAAGTAATACAATTTTGCTCTTCTAACTTTACCATGACGGATAACTGTAATTGTGTCTATAACAGTACCATAAAGTGGAAATGTTCTTTCAACACCCTCACCGAATGAAATTTTTCTAACTGTAAATGAAGAATTTATATCTCTATTTTTTCTAGCTATACACACACCTTCAAAATATTGAATTCTATCTTTTTTACCCTCTGTAATTCTAACACCAACTTTTACTACATCTCCAGGAAAAAAATCTGGGATTTTCTTCGCAGTTAATATTTTTTTTACGTTATATTGGTTTATTTCTTCAATTGTTTTCATATTAGTGTTTATCAAGTTAATTTTTCTTATATTTTTTCCATAAATCTGGTCTTCGGACGCGTGTTATAGCCTCTGATTGTGATAAACGCCAGTCTTTAATTTTGTTGTGATCTCCCGATAGTAGTACTTCTGGAACACTTTTTTCCTCCCAAATTTGAGGTTTTGTGTACTGTGGATACTCTAAAAGCCCATTTTCAAAACTCTCATCAGTCTTTGATTTTTCATTTCCTAAAACACCTGGCAGCAACCTAAGAATGCTGTCTAAAACAACAAATGATGCTGTTTCACCTCCAGATAAAATAAAATCTCCTATGCTAAGTTCTTCTATATTCCTTGTAGATAATAATCTTTCATCAACACCTTCAAAATGACCACAAATTAAACTAATAGATTTTTCTTTTGATAATTCTAATGCTAATTTCTGATCAAGTTTTTTTCCTTTTGGTGATAAATAAAAAATTCTTTCACCTTCTTTTTTATTTTGATCAAGAGATTTTGCTAAAATGTCAGCTTTCAATAACATTCCAGATCCACCTCCAAAAGGGGTATCGTCTACTGTTTGATGTTTGTCCTCAGCGGCCTCCCTTATATTGACAACTTTTAAATCCCAAATTTTATTTGTTAAAGCTTTTCCATATAGCCCTTTATTTAAAGGGCCAGGAAAAAAATCAGGATAGAGTGTGAATATCTTCGCTTGCCACATGAATCCAACTATTTAGCTTCTTCCTTTGGAGTTTCTGCTTTAGGAGCTTCTTCCTTTGGAGCTTCTGCTTTAAGAGCTTCTTCCTTTGGAGCTTCTGCTTTAGGAGCTTCGGCTGCTGGGGCCGCTTCTGCTTTAGGAGCTTCTGCTGCTGGGGCCGCTTCTGCTTTAGGAGCTTCTTCCTTTGGAGCTTCTGCTGCTGGGGCCGCTTCTGCTTTAGGAGCTTCTGCTGCTGCTGGAACTGCTTCGTCTCCTTCTTTTTTTCTTTCTTTTTTAGGAATAGCTTTGCTTGGATTACTACCGTTTGCAGGCATTGTTATGATACCATTTTCACCTAAAATTCTTGCAACTCTAGTAGTTGGTTGAGCTCCTTGACCTAACCAATATTTAATTCTTTCTGCTTCTAGTCCTACTCTTTCTTTTTTATCTTTTGGTAAAAGAGGATTAAAGAATCCCACCTTCTCAATAAATCTTCCGTCTCTTGCACGACGACTGTCGGCTATAACTACTTTGTATACTGGTCTTTTCTTTGTTCCACCTCTTGATAGTCTTATTTTTATCATTTTTTTCCTTTTTTTATTTAAGTTGATTTAGTAGCTCTGGAGGTATTCCTTTATCAGACATACCCTTCAGGTTTCCTTTTGACATCTTCTTCATCATTTCAGACATCATTTTAAATTGCTTAAGCAATTTATTGATAGTGGCCGCATCTGTTCCAGAGCCATTAGCAATTCTTTTTTTCCTAGAACCATCAATGATTTTTGGATTTCCTCTTTCTTTTTTTGTCATAGATAAAATGACTGCTTCATTTTTAGTAATAACACTCTCATCAATTCCCGAAGCATCCATTTGTGATTTCATTTTAGAAACACCTGGCATAAACGACATAATTCCTTCTATGCCTCCCATTTTTTTCATTTGTCTAAGCTGTGTTAAATAGTCTTCCATAGAGAATTGTCCTTTTTTTAAATTCTCTTCTGCTTTTTTTAAATTCTCTTCACCAAGATCTTCTGCAGCTTTTTCAACAAGAGAAACAATGTCTCCCATACCTAATATTCTATTGGCTATTCTATCTGGGTGAAAAACCTCTAAATTTTCTATTTTTTCTCCTACCCCTAAAAACTTAATTGGCACTTGAGAAACATATTTCATACTAAGGGCCGCACCACCTCTTGCGTCACCATCAGCTCTTGTTAAAACAATACCTGTTAAATTTACAGTATTCTTAAATTCTTTTGCAACTTCTGCAGCAACTTGTCCTGTTAAAGAATCTGCAACTAAAAATACTTCTGTTGGGTTAATTATACTTTCTATCTGTTTAACTTCACTCATCATCTGAAGGTCTATTTGTGTTCTACCTGCTGTATCAAATAATATAATTTCTGCACCATTTAGGTTTGCAGCGCTAACTGCTCTTCTACAAATATCTGCTGGTAGCTGTCCTTCAATAATAGGTAGTGTTAAAATATCGTTTTGCTCTCCTAATGATCTTAGTTGTTCTTGAGCTGCTGGCCTATACACATCAAGACTGACCATCATTATCTTTTTCTTTTTATTTTTTTCTAAATATTTGGCTAATTTTGCCGTTGTTGTAGTTTTACCAGAACCTTGAAGACCAACTAACATCATTGGAACCGGTGGAACTGCATTTAAATTAATATCTGTGTTGCTTTCACCTAAAAGGCTTACTAGTTCATCATAAACAATTTTAACAACCATATCTCCTGGAGAGGTTGATCTAATTATTTCTTGACCCATAACCTTTGGCTTAACTTTTTCTATAAAATCTTTAGTTACATCTAAAGACACATCGGCCTCTAATAAAGCCTGTCTAATACCTTTTAAGCCTTCATCTACTTGATTTTCATCAAGTGAAGCTGCTTTTTTTAAAGAAGAAAAAATTTCTTCGAATTTATTTGTTAAGTTTTCAAACATATTTATCACGCACAGCAGTTTCGCACTAGTGGGCGAATATCGCTGACTAGTGTTGATCTCTTTGTATCCAAAGACACCACAAATTTAACGTTTTTGTGGAAACAAAAGCAACCTATAATAGAGGTTCAAAAAGTCAATAAATAAGTTAAATATCTACATATGGATATTAAAGCTTTTAAAATGGATGGTTTGGGCAATGATTTTGTAATTATTGATCAAAGAAGCCAGAATTTCAATTTAAACAAAGATCAAATAATTAAAGTATGTGATCGTAATTTCATTGGATGTGATCAGCTCATTTTAATTAATAAAAATAAAGAAATAGATGCAGATGTAGAATTCTATAATTCAGATGGAAGTGCATCTGGTGCCTGTGGAAATGGAACTAGGTGTGTGGCAGATCTTCTATCAAAAGAAAGTGGTAAAAAAGAAATAACACTCTTAACAGCTTCAGGTTCTCTAAAATCAAAAATTTTAAGAAATAATTTAGTTGAGACTGAAATAGGTTTACCAAAAGTTAATTGGCAAGAGATTCCTTTAAGTGAACAGCAAGATACACAAAACTTAAAAATTGAAATTGTAGACAGAAATAATACCAAGCATATTGGTGGAACAGCCATAAATGTAGGCAATCCACACATAATTTTTTTTGTAGACGATATAGAGGCATTTGACTTACAAAGTATTGGTCCAAAAATTGAAAATCATCAACTATTTCCTGAAAAATGTAATGTAACCCTGGCCAAAGTTATGAATAGAAGTTTAATAAAAGTAAAAGTTTGGGAAAGGGGAGCTGGGCTTACTAAGGCTTGTGGTACTGCAGCTTGTGCAACGGCTGCAGCAGCAAATATTAACAGTCTAGTAGAAAAAACTACAGATATAGAATTTGCATTAGGTAATTTAACAATTTCTATTGACGAAAGAAATAGTATTCACATGAAAGGACCTGTGTCTGATATCAAAAATATTGACATTAAATTATAATGGGAATTTTTGATAAATTTAAAGTTGGATTTAAAAAAAGCGCTTCTGCCTTTACATCTGGTTTAAGAGATATAATTGTCAAAAAAGAAATAGATGACAAAACATTAGATCAAATTGAAGAATATCTAATTCAATCAGATGTTGGACTTGTTGCAGCAGAAGAAATTAAGAAAATTATTGGTCAAGAAAAAATAGATCCAAAAAAAGATGTCTTGGATGAAGTAAATTTAATTCTAAGAGATTATATAGTCACTTTAATGAAACCTTTGGAAAATGAAAATTTTTTTGATAAGAAAGAAAAACTCAATGCAGTCCTAGTATCGGGAGTTAATGGAGTTGGAAAAACAACAACTATTGGAAAAGTTGGTAAAATTTTAAAATCTAATGGTAACAAAGTCATGTTTTCTGCATGCGATACATTTAGAGCAGCTGCTATAGAGCAATTAGAAAGTTGGGCTAATAGGATTGATGTACAAATTACTAAATCCACTCAAGGGTCTGATCCTGCATCTGTTGCTTATAAGGCTATAGAAGATGCTTTAAAGGGTGATTTTAATCATGTTTTAATTGATACAGCAGGGAGATTGCAAAATAAAAAAAATTTAATGGAAGAATATAAAAAAATTGCTCATGTGACTAAAAAAATAGATCCAAATGCTCCTCACGATGTAATCCTAGTGCTTGACGCAACATCAGGCCAAAACGTTATCAATCAAGTGGAAGAATTTAACAAAATTATACCTCTTACTGGTTTGATAATGACAAAATTAGATGGCACTGCAAAAGGGGGAATTTTATTAGCCCTTGCTAAAAAATATAAGCTTCCAATAATTGCCCTAGGACTTGGTGAAAAAGAAGATGATTTACAAATTTTTAATGCAGAAAAATTTGCTGAAGCATTTACTCAAATTAATTAATCAGGTTATTAGAAATTAAAGGCTTGTAGTA
>JAOIXS010000032.1 GCA_028225715.1 Candidatus Pelagibacter sp. | reverse complement strand
CTTTCTCAGTAAAATTATTGTTTACTCAATAGATTAGTGAGGATTATTGGGCGTTTTAGACCCAATTAGCTATTTAAAAAGTAAAAATTTAAGAAGAGAAGTGTGGACGGTTAAGGTTACCAAAATTTGTCGTACACACTTCAAAATCGTATGGATTGTATTCTTACAATTTATATATGAAGCTAGTGTGCGCCGTTTTTTAACTTGAGAGTTTGATCATGGCTCAGAACGTACGCTGGCGGCACGCCTAACACATGCAAGTCGAACGAAGTAGCAATACTTAGTGGCAGACGGGTGAGTAACATGTGGGTATCTACCCTTTGGCCTGGAATAACACGAGGAAACTTGTGCTAATACCGGATAAGTCTTTACGGAGAAAGCTTTATGCACCATTGGATGAGCCCGCACTTGATTAGTTTGTTGGTAGGGTAATGGCCTACCAAGACTATGATCAATAGCTGATTTGAGAGGATGATCAGCCACATTGGGACTGAGACACGGCCCAAACTCCTACGGGAGGCAGCAGTGGGGAATCTTGCACAATGGAGGAAACTCTGATGCAGCGATGCCGCGTGAGTGAAGAAGGCCTTTGGGTTGTAAAGCTCTTTCGTCGGGGAAGAAAATGACTGTACCCGAATAAGAAGGTCCGGCTAACTTCGTGCCAGCAGCCGCGGTAATACGAAGGGACCTAGCGTAGTTCGGAATTACTGGGCTTAAAGAGTTCGTAGGTGGTTGAAAAAGTTGGTGGTGAAATCCCAGAGCTTAACTCTGGAACTGCCATCAAAACTTTTCAGCTAGAGTATGATAGAGGAAAGCAGAATTTCTAGTGTAGAGGTGAAATTCGTAGATATTAGAAAGAATACCAATTGCGAAGGCAGCTTTCTGGATCATTACTGACACTGAGGAACGAAAGCATGGGTAGCGAAGAGGATTAGATACCCTCGTAGTCCATGCCGTAAACGATGTGTGTTAGACGTTGGAAATTTATTTTCAGTGTCGCAGGGAAACCGATAAACACACCGCCTGGGGAGTACGACCGCAAGGTTAAAACTCAAATGAATTGACGGGGACCCGCACAAGTAGTGGAGCATGTGGTTTAATTCGAAGATACGCGCAGAACCTTACCAACACTTGACATGTTCGTCGCGACTCTAAGAGATTAGAGTTTTCGGTTCGGCCGGACGAAACACAGGTGCTGCATGGCTGTCGTCAGCTCGTGTCGTGAGATGTTGGGTTAAGTCCCGCAACGAGCGCAACCCTCACTTTTAGTTGCCATCATTAAGTTGGGCACTCTGAAAGAACTGCCAGTGATAAGCTGGAGGAAGGTGGGGATGACGTCAAGTCCTCATGGCCCTTACGTGTTGGGCTACACACGTGCTACAATGGCATCTACAACAGGAAGCAAAACGGCAACGTTAAGCAAATCCCGAAAAGATGCCTCAGTTCGGATTGCACTCTGCAACTCGAGTGCATGAAGCTGGAATTACTAGTAATCGTGGATCAGCGTGCCACGGTGAATGCGTTCCCGGGTCTTGTACACACCGCCCGTCACACCATGGGAGTTGGTTCTACCTTAAGGCAAGGTTTTAAACCCTTGACCACGGTATAGTCAGCGACTGGGGTGAAGTCGTAACAAGGTAGCCGTAGGGGAACCTGCGGCTGGATTACCTCCTTTCTAAGGATGAGTGAAAGTAAAATTTCACTCTAAATAATATACATCGGTAATGTTGACCGTCCTCATTTCTCTTCTTAAAGTAATGTTTCCTTCTTGTAGGGCCGGTAGCTCAGTTGGTTAGAGCACACCCTTGATAAGGGTGGGGTCGAAAGTTCGAGTCTTTCTCGGCCCACCAAAAACCTAAATGGGGGATTAGCTCATCTGGGAGAGCGCCTGATTTGCATTCAGGAGGTAGCAGGTTCGATCCCTGTATCCTCCACCAGGAAACATTTAGTTATTAAAACTGTAAATAAAAATAATTTATATCAATATCTATATCCGAACATTAAAAGTTATTATTTAATGTTCAAAATAAAAATTTGATCACAACATAGATAAATTTTCTGTAAAAAGAATTTTTTTCTGTGCATAAATCAAGCGTTTAAGGGCGTGTAGTGGATGCCTTGGCACTGAAAGCCGATGAAGGACGTGATATACTGCGATAAGTTTCGGGGAGCTGTATGTAAGCTTTGATCCGAAAATTTCCGAATGGGGAAACCCACCACTTTATGTGGTACTTTAAACTGAATACATAGGTTTAAAGAGACAACCTGGAGAACTGAAACATCTAAGTAACCAGAGGAAAAGAAATCAATTGAGATTCCGTTAGTAGTGGCGAGCGAACGCGGAGTAGGCCAGTAGTTTTGTTAGAAAAATTTGAATAGTTTGGAAATGCTAACCATAGAGGGTGATAGTCCCGTATGAGTAATGTCTAACAAAATTCTTGAGTAAAGCGGGACACGAGAAATCCTGCTCGAATATAGGGGGACCACCCTCTAAGCCTAAATACTCTTCAGTGACCGATAGTGAACTAGTACCGTGAGGGAAAGGTGAAAAGAACCCCTATTAGGGGAGTGAAATAGAACCTGAAACTGCATGCCTACAATCAGTCCGAGCCCTTTTTAGGGTGAGGGCGTACCTTTTGTATAATGGGTCAGTGACTTAATTTATTAAGCAAGCTTAAGCCATCTAGGTGTAGGCGCAGCGAAAGCAAGTCTTAATAGGGCGATTAGTTTAATGAATTAGACCCGAAAACGAATGAGCTTACCATGAGCAGGTTGAAAGTTGGGTAACACCAACCGGAGGACCGAACCAGTTGACGTTGAAAAGTCTTTGGATGACTTGTGGTAAGGGGTGAAAGGCCAACCAAATTCGTAGATAGCTGGTTTTCCGCGAAAACTATTTAGGTAGTGCGTCGAATAAATAGATGTTTAGAGGTAGAGCACTAAATGGGCTAGGGGGAAGAGATTCTTACCAAACCTAATAAAACTCCGAATGCTAGACATTGTTCTTCGGCAGACAGACTGTGGGTGCTAAGGTCCATGGTCGAGAGGGAAAGAGCCCAGACCACCAGATAAGGTCCCAAAATCATGATTAAGTGTGAAAGGATGTGGAAATTCCTTAACAGCCGGGAGGTTGGCTTAGAAGCAGCCATCCTTTAAAGATAGCGTAACAGCTCACCGGTCTAATAGAGTTTCTGCGCCGAAGATGTAACGGGGCTAAAATCATGTACCGAATCTGTGGCTTTACAAAGTTTTCGAACTTTGTAAGGGGTAGCGGAACGTTCTGTAAGCCTGTGAAGGGATACCCGTGAGGGATCCTGGAGGTATCAGAAGTGCGAATGCTGACATAAGTAACGATAAACGAAGTGAAAAACTTCGTCGCCGAAAATCTAAGGGTTTCTATGCAAGGTTAATCCGCGTAGAGTTAGTCGGCACCTAAGGCGAGGGCGAAAGCCGTAGTCGATGGAAACAAGGTTAATATTCCTTGACCTGATGGTAGTGACGGATTTCGTAAGTTGTGAGTTCTTAATGGATTGAACTTGCCGCGAAGAGGTCCCAAGAAATAGCTCCATCATGAAGACCGTACCCGAAACCGACACAGGTAGATTAATAGAGTATATTTAGGCGCTTGAGAGAATGATGTTGAAGGAACTCGGCAAAATGCTTCCGTAACTTCGGGATAAGGAAGACCCTTTTGTAGGCAACTATGGAAGGGTGGCACAAGCCAGGGAGAAGCGACTGTTTATCAAAAACACAGGGCTCTGCTAACACGTAAGTGGATGTATAGGGTCTGACGCCTGCCCGGTGCTGGAAGGTTAATGCGGTTGGTGCAAGCTAACTTCTGAAGCCCCAGTAAACGGCGGCCGTAACTATAACGGTCCTAAGGTAGCGAAATTCCTTGTCGGGTAAGTTCCGACCTGCATGAATGGCGTAACGATTTCTCCGCTGTCTCCAACATCAACTCAGTGAAATTGAATTCTCCGTGAAGATGCGGAGTTCGCGTAGTTAGACGGAAAGACCCCGTGCACCTTTACTGCAACTTTACATTGGTGTTAGGAAAAACATATTTAGCATAGGAGGGAGACTTTGAAGCAAAGGCGTCAGCTTTTGTGGAGTCACCAGTGAAATACCTCTTTTGTTTTTCTTGACATCTAACCGCTAGCCGTCATCCGGCAGCGAGACATTGTATGGTGGGTAGTTTGACTGGGGCGGTCGCCTCCCAAATAGTAACGGAGGCGTGCGAAGGTAGGCTCAGAACGGTCAGAAATCGTTCGTAGAGTGCAATGGCATAAGCCTGCCTGACTGTGAGACTGACAAGTCGAGCAGAGACGAAAGTCGGTCATAGTGATCCGGTGCTTCTGAGTGGAAGGGGCATCGCTCAACGGATAAAAGGTACGCCGGGGATAACAGGCTGATACTGCCCAAGAGCTCATATCGACGGCAGTGTTTGGCACCTCGATGTCGGCTCATCACATCCTGGGGCTGGAGCAGGTCCCAAGGGTTTGGCTGTTCGCCAATTAAAGTGGTACGTGAGCTGGGTTCAGAACGTCGTGAGACAGTTCGGTCCCTATCTGCTATGCGTGTAGAAGAATTGAGAGGAGTTGACCCTAGTACGAGAGGACCGGGTTGAACATACCACTGGTGGACCTGTTGTGGCGCCAGCCGCAGTGCAGGGTAGCTAAGTATGGAAGAGATAACTGCTGAAAGCATCTAAGCGGGAAACTCACCTCAAAACTAGTTCTTCCTATAGAGCCGTGGTAGACCACCACGTTGATAGGCTGGATGTGGAAGCGCAGTAATGCGTGTAGCTGACCAGTACTAATAGCTCAATTGGCTTGATTTATGCACTGAAAAAAATTTTTAGATCTAGAAAGATAATCAAAAATGATAAAAAAAGTATTTTTTATTTTAATGAATTGACTTGATTATTTAGTTTATAATATTAATTGTTATTATTCATGGCGAAAGTACTTTTAGTAAATCCAAATAAATGGGGCAGAGGTATTGCTCATATTTGGATTGCATCACATTCCTCAATTTTAAAAAAAAACAATCATGAAGTAGAGTTGTTTGACTGTACTTTTTATAGAGATTGGGTTTCTCATGGGGATGATTTTGAAAAAGAACATAAAAAAACAAATTATGATAGTTTAGTTAAATTTAAAGATGGAATAATTTCAGCTTTTCAAAAAAAAATAGATTTATTTAATCCTGATATAATATTTATTTCTGCAGTTTCATCTCATATTCATGGTGAAGGAGAATATGTTAATATTCAAAATGGTTATGATTTAGTAAAAAAAATAAATAAAGATGAAAAGTGCCACCTAATTGCTGGAGGGCTTCAGGCAACATCAGCTCCAAAAATAGTTTTAGAAAATTTACCAGAAATTAATTATTTGATCAAAGGTGAGTCAGAGTTAGTTCTATCTGAAATTGCAAATAAAATAGATAAAAAAATACCTTTTACAGATTCACTTGGACTGGCTTATTTTAATAAAAAAAAATTTATTAACAACCCAAGACAAGAAATATTAGATAATTTAGATATTTTATCTCCTTATGATTATTCAATTTTCGAACCACAAACATTCTTAAAAAAGTATAAAGGAACTGTTTACAAAGGTATTGATTACGAACTATCAAGAGGCTGTATTTATTCATGTGCATACTGTGTCGAAACAATAATACAAAAATATTATGATTTTAATGAGTCCTCTAAAAAAACAGGTGCCATAAAAAATTTTAAAAAATATTCAAGAAATAAATCTGCAAAGATGGCATTTTTAGAAATAAGCAATCTAAATAAAAATTTTGATATTTCACTTTTCAGATGCCAAGATACTAATTTTTTAACTATAGATAGAAACGTACTGACTGAACTATCTGAACTAATTTCAGAAAGCAATTTAGATATTAAATTGTACATAGAAACGCGACCAGAAGGAATTAATTCAGAGTCAATTAAACTATTAAAAAAACTAAAAGTTGATGGTGTTGGAATGGGCGTTGAAGCTTCTTCAGAAAGTTTCCGTCAATCTAATTTAAATAGGTTTGCAGATCAGAAAAAAATTATTGAGGCATTTAAAATATTGAAAGAAAATGGAATTAAAAGAACAAGTTACAATATAATTGGTGCTCCTAAGCAAGACGAAAAGTCGATTATAGAAACAATAGAGTTTAACAGATTATTACAACCAGATACACTATCAATACACTATTATACTCCATACCATGGAACACAGTCACACCAAGATGGCGTAAGAGAGGGAATGTTTGATGATTATGAATTTGATGCTGACACTTACTTAAGGTCAAAAACAAAAAGCAAAGATTTGACCTCAGAAAAATTGAGATATTACAAAGGTAAATTTATAGAATTGGCGAAAGAAATTGAAAGATCTGGTTAAAAAAATTGTAATTGGCTCATGGTCATTTAGTGGCGATCTTGGAAAAGCAAACATTAAAAACTCTCATGAAGCAATAGCACATGCGATTAAAAATAATTTAAATCAATTTGATACTGCACCAGTATATGGAGATGGCATTGTTGATAATTTATTATCAAATTATAAAAAAGAAATAATTGTTAATACAAAGTGTGGGTATGGAGAAGATAGTTCTAAAAAAACTTTTAATGAAGACGACATAAAAAGAAGTTTAGACAAATCATTAAATACTTTCGAAAAAATTAATATCCTATATTTGCATAATCCAAGAAATGAAATTAAAAAATGGGGTAGAATTATTCATTTATTAAACCAATTTAAAAAAGAAAAACTAATAAAATTCATAGGAATATCACTAGCAAGAGATTATTATTTTGATAAAGATCTATTGAGTGAATTTGATTTTATTCAAGATGACATAAATTTACTTAAGCTTAATAATTTGTCATATTTAAAAAAAACCAAAAAAAAAATTGTTGCAAGATCACCTTTAGCAACAGGTCTTATAACTAATAAATTCAAC
>JAOIXS010000031.1 GCA_028225715.1 Candidatus Pelagibacter sp. | reverse complement strand
TTTCATCATCATTGATAATACTGTAAGATAATTGCTCAAGCTCATCTCCAATATAGATATCTCCATTTCCCTTAATATCTAATATATCTTTTGTAAATTTAATTTTAATCTTATGATCTTTGAATTTAACTTGCTCTGTATAATTAGGTAAAAAGGGTTTTAAATTAAGGGGATTTTTAACTATTTGAAAATTTTCTAAGTTTAAGTTGGTCTCAAGTTTTAAATCATTCAATTTTAATTTTTTGTTAACGTTAAAGGAAAAAGTATTTATAAAATTAAAGTCAATTTTTTCAATCTCAATATTGTTTGGCAAATCACTAAGTATAGGTTTTAATTTTTTTATATCAAAATTTTGCTCTTCATTTGTTACATTTCCATCAACAAAAAATATATCTTTCTTTTTTTCAATTTTGATTAAGGGTGATTTTAATCTTATACTATTAAAATTTGTTTCTATTTTGCTTAATGTTACTTGATTATTTTTTATATTAAATGATAGGTTTAAATCATCAATTTTCACCTGGTTAAAAATATTAAATCTTGCTTTTTTAATGATCCCATTAATTTGATAATTCTTTTTTATTTCTCCATCTAAATCAAATGTAAGATTTATATTTGCAGAAATTAATCCCTCTTTAGTTATGTTATCTAAAACAAAAAGTTGTGGTGATCCTTCAATTGCTCTTGTTAATGAGATTAGATCTTTAATTTGAATTTCCCTTGTTGAAATTTTTAAATCATCAATAGAAAATTGATTATTTATAAAAGATTTTAATGAAATATTGCTAGTAACATCTATTAAATCTAGACTTTTATCTTCCAGTAATATTTTTGGGTTTTTTGCTGAAATATTAACACTAAAATTCAGTGGGTTTAATAAATAGTTAACCTCATTTAATGAAAGGTTAATTTTTTTGTTAATTTTTGAAACATTCTTTATAATTTCATTATTAAACTTTTCGGTCTTTATTCCATAAATACTTAGGTAAATAACAATAGCTGTAAGAGTTATTATTAATATTATAAGAATTTTAATTATTCTTTTCATTATTTCACTTTATATAGCGAACTTTCTAAAAAATCATCGATCTCACCATCTAAGATCTTATCAGGATTTGAGCTTTCAAAGTTAGTTCTGTTATCTTTTACCATTCTGTATGGGTGAAGTACATAGGATCTAATTTGATGACCCCAACCAATTTCTGACTTGGAAGACTCTACAGTTTGGCTTTCTTTTTCTTTTTTTTTTAATTCAAAATCATATAGTCTTGCTTTAAGCATATTCATGCAGGTATCTTTATTTTTATGTTGAGATCTTTCATTTTGACATTGAACAACAATTTTAGAAGGTAGGTGAGTAATCCTTACTGCACTGTCTGTAGTATTTACATGCTGTCCTCCAGCTCCACTCGATCTATAAGTATCAATACGTAAATCTTTTTCATTTATCTCTATTTCAATATTTTCATCTACAACTGGATAAATCCAAATACTAGCAAAACTTGTATGCCGTCTAGCTCCAGAGTCAAAAGGAGATATTCTAACTAACCTATGAATTCCTGACTCAGCTTTTAACCATCCATAAACATAATCACCTTCAATTTTAATCGTTGATGATTTTATGCCAGCTTCATCTCCTTTATGTTCGCTAATTAATTCTGATTTAAAATTTTTAATATCCGACCACTTTAGATACATTCTTCTTAACATTTCTGCCCAATCCTGACTCTCCGTTCCGCCAGCACCAGCGTGAATTTCTATATAACAATCTAAACTGTCAGTTTCATTTGACAAAAAGCATTTAGTTTCATTTTTTTTAGCTAATTTTTTTAAATTTTTTATACTCTCAAGAACTTCATTTATGACAGATTGATTTTTTTCTTCTAAAGCTAGGTTGTTTAATTCATCAAGATCAATTATTGATTTAGATGAATTTTCATATGAATTTATTAATTCTTCATATAATTTTTTTTCTTTAATAACTTTCTGAGAATTAGTTTTATCTTGCCAAAAATTAGTTTCTAATATTTTTTGGTTATTCTTTTCTAATTTTTTATGAATATTATTTGTTTCAAAGGTACTCCTTAACTCTTTGATTAATTTTTTCTATTTCAGATTTATAATTTAAATATTCATTATCCATTAGTAGAACCTTAATATATTATTATTTTTTAATCTATTGTTAATATCTTGATTCAATAGACCTTCTACTTTCACATCTTTATAAGCTTCAATAATTGTTCTTCTTGTCCCAATTTCAGCTTTTTCTCCTGTAACAGGATCAATAACTTTCATTAAAATATTTTTTGCAACTTTAAACGGTCTTGCATCTTCTTTTTTTACAGCTTTTTTTACAAAGCTTTTAAAAATTGGTAATGCTGTTTTTGCTCCTGTTTCATACCTTCCAAGTGATCTTGGATTATCTGAACCTAAATAAACTCCTATTGTCAATTTTGAGGTAAATCCAATAAACCAAGTATCTGTATTTCCATTTGTTGTTCCTGTTTTGCCAGCTAAGTCTAGATTTAAATCTTTTAAATTTTTTCCTGTTCCATTTTGAACGGTTCCCTCCAATATCGAGGTCATTTGATATGCTGTTTCTGGAGAAAATATTTGCTCAAACTTATCTTCTATCTTTGGATAATTGTCACTTAAATGAGATATTTGATCACAATTTATGCACTTTCTCATTTCATTATTAAAAATTGTGTTCCCTTCACTGTCTTGAATTCTATCAATCATTATTGGTTTAACTAATTTTCCTCCATTAACAAATGAAGAGTATGCAGATGTTAGTTTTAATAAAGTTGTCTCAGCAGAACCTAATGAAATTGATAAAAGCTCACTGGGATTTTCATAAATACCAAGCCTTTTTGAAAAATTAACAATTTTTTTAAGCCCAAGATCTTGTGCAATTCTGACGGTCATTAAATTTCTAGATTTTTCTAATCCCATTCTTAATGTTGACGGTCCATAAAATTTTTTTCCATAGTTTTCTGGTTTCCACATTTTTAAATCTGTTCCTTGTTCTAAAACTAATGGTGCATCTAAAATTAAAGTTGATGGTGTATATCCATTCTCAAGAGCTAAAGCATAAATAAAAGGTTTGAAAGCTGAGCCTGGTTGTCTTAGTGCCTGCGTTGCTCTATTAAATTCACTTTTTTTAAAACTAAATCCACCACTTAAAGCTAACACTCTTCCTGTAAAAGGGTCCATAACAACAATTCCACCATTGACCACGGGCAGTTGTCTTAAGGCAAATATATTTTTATTAATATTTTCAACATAAATAACATCTCCAATTTTTAATATTTCTCTAAAATCTTTTTTTATCCATGAGATGTTTTCATACCTAATGATTCCTTTTTTTTCATATTCTGTTTCAATTTCTATTGAAAATTTATCAATCTTTTTAATTATTGCTAAGTCCCAGTTAATTGATTTTTCTAATCTAAATTTGTCTACTTCTTTACTCCATTTTTCTAATTTTTTAATATTAGTCAATGGTCCGCGCCAACCTTTTCTTTTGTCATATTCAATAAGACCTTGTCTTAATGAATTAGTTGCAATTTTTTGCAATCCAATATTAATAGGGGTACTTATATTTAATCCTTGTTTGTAAACTTTATCAAATCCTAATTTTTCAACTACATCCTTTCTAATATCCTCTACGTAGTAACTTGTGTCTTCTGTAAAAATTTTTTTTCTTTTTTTTAATATTATTTTTTTTGATAAAAGCTCCTTTTGATTTTTTTTGTTTATATAATTATTTTCAAATAAATTATTAATAACTAAATCTCTTCTAAATTTTGCGAGTTCAAGATTTTTATAAGGATTATATCTGCTTGGTGCCTTTGGTAGGGCTGCTAATAACGCCGCCTCTTCATAACTCAACTCACTAATTGATTTATCAAAATATTCTAAACTGGCAGATGCAACACCGTAAGCTCCCTCACCAAGATATATTTGATTTAAGTATAGTTCTAATATTCTTTCTTTTGAAAGAGCCCTTTCTATTCTAAAAGCAAGAATTGCCTCTTTAATTTTTCTATTTAAACTTACTTCATTTGTTAATAAAAAGTTTTTTGCCACTTGTTGAGTTATAGTTGATGCACCTTCTAGTCTTCTTGATGCAACTACATTAGAAACGTTATTAATTATTGCTCTTAATACTCCCTTGGCATCTACACCAGGGTGTGAATAGAAATTTTTATCTTCTGCGGATAAGAAAGAATTAATTACTTTCACTGATATCGATTTATAGGGTACAAATATTCGTTTCTCTGATGAAAAATCATTCACTAATTCACCGTCACCTGAGTAAACTTTACTAGAAACTGATGGTTTATAATTTTTAAGGAATTTATAATCTGGTAAATTGTTAGAAAAAGCCCACAAAACAGCTAATACAGAAAATGCAGATAATAGACAAATACTTAAAACCAATATGAATATATTTTTAATTATTCGATGCATTTTAGTATAATATATATAAGAATTTGTTTAAGTTAAGGCATCAGAATTCAAACAAAATTTAAAATTATTTAAATATAAAATGAAACAATTAATAAAAAATATATGGAAAAAAATTTATACATTGATGCTTCGCATCCAAATGAAACAAGAGTTGTGCTTAAATCAGGTGAGAACATTGAAGACTACGAGTACGAAGGCTTAAAAAACAATTTAATCAAAAATAATATATACCTTGGTAAGGTAAGCAGAGTAGAGCCCTCTTTGCAAGCTGCATTTATTGATTTTGGAAGAGACAGACATGGCTTTTTATCTTTTAACGATATTCAATCAGACTATTATCAAATACCTCAGAGTGATTTAGCAAAAATAAAAGAAGAAGAAGAGAGAGCTAGAGAAGATCTATTAAAAGAAAGCGAACTAGAAGAGCAAAAAAATATTAATGAAGGTAATCTTGATATTAATGACCCTGTTGATGTAAAACCTGAATCTGAATTAGAGAGTGATGACCAGATAACAGTGGAGAGTGATGTTCCAGTTGAAGTTAGTTCTCAAGTTGATGAAAACAAAGAGCAACCTTCTCATTATTTTCGTGATAAAAGACCTGAAGTAAGATTTAGATCTAAAAGATATAAGATTCAAGAGGTTATAAAACCTAACCAGGTTATTTTAATACAAGTATTGAAAGATGAAAGAGGACAAAAAGGTGCTGCACTAAGTACTTTCATTTCTATAGCAGGTAAATATATTGTCCTGATGCCAAATACTCCAAAAGGTGGTGGCATATCTCGTAAAATTTTTAATCCAGGAGAAAGAAAAAAAATTAGAACTATCTTAAACGATATAGTTATTCCAAAAGAAATGGGACTTATCGTAAGAACTGCAGGGTCAAATAAAACAAAAAATGATATAGATCATGACCTTCAAACATTGATTAAAACTTGGAATGAAATTAAAGAAAATGCATTAAATTCTATAGCTCCATCATTAATCCATCAAGAAAGTGATATTATAAAAAGAACCTTGAGAGATATGTATGATGAAGATACAAACAGTATCATCATTGAAGGCAACGAAGGTTACAAAAAAGCACAAAACTTTATGAAGTTAATGATGCCCTCTCATGTAAAAAAAGTAAAAAAATATAGAGAAAAAGTTCCTTTATTTTTCAAAGAAAATATTGAAGAAAAATTAAATCAAATTTATGATTCAGAAATAAAACTAAAATCAGGTGGTTATCTTGTTATAAATCCAACTGAAGCATTAGTTTCAATTGATATAAACTCGGGTAGTTCTATTAAACAAAAAAATGTTGAGAGTACCGCTTTAGACACTAATCTTGAGGCAGCAGAAGAGATATCTCGACAAATCAAAATACGAGACTTGTCTGGTCTAATTATTATTGATTTTATAGACATGTTAAGTTTTGGTAATAGAAGACTGGTTGAGAGAAAACTTAAAGAGCGATGCAGAACTGATAGGGCAAGAATTCAAATAGGAAGAATTAGTACATTTGGACTTTTAGAGATGTCCAGACAAAGATTAAGAGAAAGTGCTGTGAAATGGAAAGTTACTCTTACCGATGAGTCTTTTGCCATGAAAATTCTTAAATTAGTTGAGGTTAAAGCTGTTTTAACAAAAGCAAAATTTGTAGAACTTAAGATTTGTGAAAAGATATCAGACTTTATGAAAGAAAATTTCATTGAAGATTTAAAGTATTTTGAGCAAAAAAACTTAATCAAGATAGATATAATTGCAGATAATACCCTCATTATACCTGAATATATAATTGACCTTCAAAACAAAACTAAAAAAACTATAGAAACAATTCAGTATATAGAAAAGTTAAAAAATCTAGAAGAGCAAAAAAAAGAAGTTAAATCTTTTGAAAGTCCAATTAAAAAGAAACCTTATAAAAAAAAACCTTTTTTTAAAAAGAAATTTTTCAAAAAACCAGCGGCCTAAATAATTCCAGTTTTTGGAGAAGATGCACTTCCATATATAGATTTTTCTATACGACCAGCTAAATAAGATTGTCTTCCTGAAATTACTCCATTTTTAAATGCTAAGGCCATTTGAAATGGCTTTTTAGCTTTAGCAATTGCAGTATTAGCCAATACTCCATCACAGCCCAACTCCATAGCAATAGCTGCATCAGATGCCTGTCCTAACCCAGCGTCAATTATCAAAGGAAGCTTTGTTTGACTTCTTATAATTTTTATATTTGTTGTATTTTGAATTCCAAGTCCAGAGCCTATAGGTGCTGCTAGAGGCATAATTGCACAAGCTCCTACATCTTCTAATCTTTTAGCCATCAATGGATCATCGTTGCAGTAAACCATTACTCTAAATCCTTCTTTGGTTAAAACTTCTGTAGATTTTAATGTTTCAATCATATCTGGAAATAGATTTTTTTTATCTCCTAGTACCTCAAGCTTTACCAACTTCCATCCACCAATTTCTCTTGCTAAACGCAAAGTTCTAAGAGCTTCATCAGAATTAAAACAACCAGCAGTGTTTGGTAAATAAGTAATTTTTTTTGGATCAATATAATCCATTAATAAAGGTTTTTTTTTATCAGAAATATTTACCCTTCTCACTGCAACAGTAACTATTTCTGCACCCGATAATTTTATAGCTTTAGCACAT
>JAOIXS010000030.1 GCA_028225715.1 Candidatus Pelagibacter sp. | reverse complement strand
TCATACCTCTGGCAACTAACTTAAAATATAAACTGCTAGGTAGCATTTGAAGAAATTTTAAAAAATATGTAAAAGCTTTTGGAAAATGTATTTCAAATCCTTTTTTAATTGTTAATCCTTTAAAAATTTCATCTGCAGCAAATTCTGGAGTTTTGATCATGGGCATTGGAAAATCATTTTGATCAGTCATAGGTGTTTTTATGAAACCGGGGCTGATTAACGAAACACGCACATTCTTCATTCTCATATCAAAGTTTAAGCTTTCAGCAAAGCTGGTAAGTGCTGATTTTGAAGCACAATATGCACCAGCTGCAGGTAATCCTCTATAGCCAGCAACAGAAGAAATTATAGATATTTGGCCATTTTTTTTCTCAGAAAAATAATCATAGATTGAATTAATTGAATTCATAGTTCCAAAATAATTAACTTCCATTATTTCTCTTATCTTATCTAAATTAAATTTTTTCTCTGATTTAGGATCATGCATTCCAGTGCCAAACACGCATATATCAATATTTTCAAATTGCTTGATTATACTTTCAGCTACTAATTTACAATCATCAATTTTAGTTACATCTAAGGGGAAGGGATAAATATTTTTATTTTCTTGATGAAGCTCTTGTAGTAAATTTTCACGTCTAGCTGATGCTGCTACCTGCCAGCCTTCATTAGCAAATTTTATAGATAGCGCTTTACCAATACCACTGCTAGCACCAGTGATCCAAATAGTTTTTTTATCTTCCATGAACTAATGTATAGTACTTATATGCTTAAAAATAAAATTCTATCTTTTATACTCTTTGCTTTAATAACATATTCAGCATCTATTATTGGAAGTATAGCTACTATCGAGTTCAAAGAACCATGGTATTCATTATTAAGTAAACCAACTTTTAATCCTCCATCATGGATATTCGCTCCAGTTTGGACGACACTTTATTTAATGATGACTATTGCAGTATGGAATTTTTGGCACAGTAAAAATAGAGATATGAATACAGTTTATATTTATTTTATTCATCTAATTTTTAATACAACCTGGAGTATTGTTTTTTTTGTTTTTCACAAATTGATTTTGGCATTAATAGTTCTTTTCATTTTGATTTCTTTAATAATAGTTCTCTTGTTTAGATTTAGACGTGTCAATATGTTAAGTTTTTACATGATGATTCCTTATTTACTTTGGTGTTGCTTTGCACTAATCCTCAATCTGAATTTAATTTTATTGAACTAATTATGGATGATGTTGTAATTATTGGTGGTGGTATTATCGGAACTGCTACTGCTTATTTTTTATCTAAAGAGGGTAGAAAAGTAAAAGTAATAGAAAGAGACCCAACTTATAAAACAGCTTCATTTCCGTTATCCTTAGGTGGGTTTAGAAGACAATTCTTTCAAAAAGAAAATATTTTACTTGGAAAATTTGCTAGAGAGTTCATTTTTCAAATACCAGAACTATTAAAAACTGAAAAAAATCCAAACCCAACTGCAAGTATGGTTACAAATGGTTATTTATTAATGTTTGGTCCTGAACATGCAGAAGAACAATATAAAGCTTTAGAAAATCATATAAAATGTGATGCTGGGACAAAAAATATTAAAGGTTCTGAATTGACTAAAATATTTCCGTATATAAACAATGAGGGCATCGAAACTGCAACTTATACAGATAACCAAAGTGAAGGTTGGATCGATCCATTTATGTTTCACGGTGCTTTAAAAAGTAAAGCAATTGAATTAGGTGCTGAATTTATCAAAGGTGATGTGAAAAGTATTTCTGATATTAAAGCTAAAACAATCATATCTGCAGCAGGATGCTGGACTAAAGAATTATTGAAAGATATCCCTGTTGTTCCTCAAAAACATACGGTTTTTAGAGTTAAGTGCCCTAAATATATTAAAGAAATGCCATTAACTGGAGATCTAACAACGGGTGTTTATTGGAGACCAGAAGGAGGGGAGTATTTAGCGGGCTCACCTAATTCAGTATTTGATGCAACAGATTTAGAACCAGCATGGAATGATTTTGAGGAATTAGTATGGCCAGCATTAGCACAGAGAATTCCTGCATTTGAAGAATTAAAATTAACTGGTGGCTGGGCAGGTTATTATGATTGCAATAAATTAGATAATAATGCTGTGGTTGGTAAACACCCTAAATATGAAAATGTATATATGGCATCAGGGTTTACAGGTAGAGGATTAATGCAAGCTCCTGGAATAGGTAGAGCGCTTACTGAATTGATTTCCACAGGATCTTATCAAACAATCGATATTAGTGATTTTTCTGTTGAAAGAGTTCTTGGAAACAATGCAAGACCAGAACCCTATGTTCTGTAAATTTTAAGTTCCACAAAAAGTTTGATAATTTTTATTGCTTAATGGTGCAGGTGATTGAAAATCTGCAATATCACTTTGGTTTTCATATGGTTTTTCTAAAACTGTTAATAATTTATTCATAACTTCTAAGTTACCATCATTTGCAGCAGCCAATGCTTCTTCAACTTTATGATTTCTTGGAATAATTAGTGGGTTTACTGAATGCATTAATTTTGTATATTTTTCCTGACTATTATTATTTATTTTTAAGCGACTTTCCCATTTCTCTTTCCAAATAAGAAAATTTTTATCATTATAAATTTCATTATCAGAAAATTGTTCATTCATTAAAAAACAAAAAGTATTGGTGTAATCAGCTTTATTTTTATGCATCCAAGTTAGAAGTTCCATAATTAATATTTGATCATTATTATCTTCACCAAATAACCCTAGTTTGTCACGCATCATATTCAGCCACTTTTCTTCATATATTTTTTCAAAGGAATTTATAGCTTCATTGGCAACCTCTATAGCTTTATCTTTGTTGTCATCAATAAGAGTTATAATACACTCTGCAAATCTAGCTAAGTTCCATTTAATAATTTTTGGTTGATTTGAAAATGCATACCTTCCTTGCTGGTCAATTGAACTAAAAACTGTTTCAGGATTATAAGTATCCATAAAAGCACATGGACCGTAATCAATTGTTTCACCACAAATCGAAACATTGTCAGTATTCATCACACCATGAATAAATCCAATACGCATCCAGTCGATAACTAAATTAATTTGTACATTCATTATTGTTTTTAATAAATCTAATGCTTGGTTTTTAGAATTTTTTATATTGGGATAATGTCGATTAATTACATAATTAAATAAGATTTTTAAATTTTCCTCTTTTTGTGTGGCTGCAATATATTGAAAGGTCCCCACACGGATATGGCTAGCTGCAATTCTAGTCAATACAGCACCTGGTAAATGTGTTTCTCTAATTACATTCTCTCCAGTTTTAACAACTGCTAAACTTCTGGTCGTGGACACTCCTAATTCGTGCATTGCCTCGCTGATAATGTATTCCCTGAGCATTGGACCAAGTGCTGCTCGTCCATCACCACTTCTTGAAAAAGGTGTTTTTCCTGACCCTTTAAACTGAATGTCATACCTATCTCCATTTTTTGATACGTGTTCACCCATAAGAACAGCTCGCCCATCACCTAACATTGTAAAATGCCCAAATTGGTGTCCTGCATATGCTTGTGCAATTGCCTCTGACCCTCTCGGCAATAAATTTCCAGAAAATAGTTGAGATAAATTTTCTTTTTTAATGTTTATAAAATCCAAATTTAAATCTTTGGATAGATTTTTATTTAAAATTATAATTTCTGGTGATTTTACTGGAATGGGTGCCTGTTTTACTAATAAATCATTAGGTAGTTTTGCATATGTATTATCAAAAGACCATCCTGCTTTATCAATATCAATATTTGAATTAGTCATTTCTAAAATTATAAACTTTATAATTTTCTAAAGCACCTATTAAAATATGAGTAATTAAGAAAGTTCTGCTTGATTATCTTTAGGTTCAACAACAGTTTTAAACTGATTAGATATTTTTTGAATTTCTACTGAAGAAACTTTGTATTCTGCGCACATTGTTTCCTCATCTTTTCCATGACCAGTTACCATGTTAACCATATGTTCTGGAAAGTGGAATGTTGTAAATACTATTCCTTCTTTAACTTTATCTGTTACTTCGACTTTTAAAGCTACTTCACCTCTGCCAGAATAAAGTCTACCAATATCACCAGTATTTAATTCTCTTTTTTTAGCATCATTAGGGTGAACTAATAGTAAGTCTTCAGAAACTATATTAATATTTTTAGTACGTCTTGTCATAGTAGCAGCGTTATAGTGCTGAAGAACTCTACTAGTTGTTAAAATTAATGGATAATCTTTTTTATTCTCAGCTATCTCATTAGATTCTTTCCAATCAAAATTTTTAAGTTGTCCTTTTCCCAATTTAAATGTTTCTTGGTGTAAAATTTGAGTATCTGTTCCATCTTCTTGAACTGGCCATTGTAATCCCATTTTACCAAGTCTTTCCCTTGTTACCCCTTTAAAGAAAGGAACTACATCAGCTATTTCTGCAAGAACTTGATCTGCGTCATATTCAGGTTGATCAAAACCTAATTTTTGCATCATGTCTGTTACAATTGTTCCATCAGTTTTAGTACCAGGCAGTGGTGGTACAGCTCGATTAACTCTTTGAATTCTTCTTTCTGTGTTTGTAAAAGTTCCATTTTTTTCTAAGAAAGTTGTTCCAGGCAATACTACTGTTGCAAGTTTTGCTGTTTCACTCATAAAAATTTCTTGTACTACTAATAACTCAAGTGAATTCATGGCATCTACAACATGTGCACTGTTAGGGTCTGTTTGAACAATGTCTTCTCCAATAATCCAAACAGCTTTAACATCTTTATTAATTGCCCCATCAAACATTTCTGGAATTTTTAGTCCTTGTTTTGTTGGGTGTACGACACCATATTTTTCAGTATAGAAATTTTGAACTTTTTCATCAGCCACTTCAAAGTAACCAGCTCCTTGATGTGGTTGACAGCCCATATCAGCTGCACCTTGGACATTATTTTGTCCTCTCAATGGATTAACACCAACACCTCTTCTACCAATATTTCCAGTAATCATTGCAAGATCAGCAATTAACATTACTGTTTTAGAACCTTGCTCTTGTTCTGTAACACCTAAACCATGGAATTCCATAGAGTTTTTAGCTGTTGCATAAGCAATTGCAGCTTCTTTAACTAACTGTTTGTCAACACCAGCAACTTTCGCTAGATGATCCATATCTTGTCTCTCAATTTCCTTAATGAAATTTGCAAAACCTTCAGTTCTATCTCTGACAAAGTCTTTGTCATAAAGGTTTGCTTTCAATATATAATGCAACATCATATTTAATATGGCTACATTTGTTCCTGGTCTAAGTTTAATATGATAATCAGCAAGTTTAGCAAGCTCAGTAGTAATTGGATCTAATACAATTAATTTTTTACCCTTCATTACTTGTTGCTTGATTTTAGCACCAGTAACTGGGTGAGCATTTGTTGGATTTGCTCCAATAACCATAAATAAATCTGCATGGTAAATATCTTCTGTAGAATTTGTAGCTGCTCCAGTTCCAAATGTTTGTTGCATTCCCCACGCAGTAGGTGAATGACAAATTCTTGCACAACAATCAATATTATTAGTTCCTATTGCTGCTCTGATCATTTTTTGAAAAACATAATTTTCTTCATTAGTACATCTTGCTGAAGAAATACCAGCAACTGCATCTGGTCCATTAGCTTTGGTAATTCTATTTAATTCTTTTTTAATAAAATCATATGCCTCATCCCATGATGCTTCTTCAAACTTTCCATTCCTTTTAATTAAAGGAGTTTTTAATCTGTCAGGATGATCATAAAATCCAAAAGCATATCTTCCTTTAATACAAGTGTGACCTGCGTTAACCTCTGATTTTTCAGGAGTAGAAATTGCAACAACTTTATTATCTTTAATTGATGCTTCTAAATTACAACCAACTCCACAATAAGAACAAGTCGTTCTTACTTTTTCATCAACAGCAACTGATTTAGATTGATATACATCTGAGATGGCATCTGTTGGGCAAGTGTGTGCACAAGCTCCACAAGATACACAAGACGAGTCCCCAAATAATGCATCATTATCTGTTGTAATCTTAGACTCAAATCCTCTTCCACTCATTGTTAAAACAAATGAACCTTGAATTTCATCACAAGCTCTGACACATCTTCCACAATTAATACAGTTATCTAAATTCATTCTCATGTAATCATGAGAGGTGTCTCTTGGAATACCTTTATGTTGTTTTGGAGTATTGTATCTATGATCTGATATACCTAAGTCATTAGCAACATCTTGAAGTTCACAGTTATTATTAACTTCACAAGTTCCACATTCCATTGGATGGTCGGTTAAAACTAGTTCAACAATATTTTTTCTTAAAGCTGTTAAATTTTCATTGTTCGTAAAAATATGTTGGTTTTCACCAACTGGTGTATGGCATGAGGCTACAACTTTAGTCGGACCATCTTTAACTAAAGCAACCTCAACCGAACAAACTCTACAAGCTCCATAAGGTGCTAGGTTTGGATCATTACATAAAGCAGGAACTTTTTTTTCACCAAGATAGCTTTCTACAAATTTTAAAACAGAAGTATGGTTAGGACCAATTTCATAGGGCTTACCATCTATATATGCAATTTTTCTTTTTTCTGAGCTCATTAATTATCTTTCACCATATCATCCTTCATTTCATCACCAAAATATTTTAGTATGTTCATGATAGGAGTTGGTATTGCACCACATAATGCACATAAACAGCCCTTTTTCATCGTTATTAGCAGTTCATTTAATAGCTTTAATGGAATTTTAGCAGTTTTATTCTTAGCTTGATCAAACATTTCCTTTCCCCTGTAAGATCCAAGTCTACCAGGAAAACATTTTCCACATGATTCTTCGGCTGTGAACTCAAATAAATGATGAATATATTCGACCATTGGAAAGTCTTTTGGAATACTTACTATACTTGCGTGCCCCAACATGAAACCAGCAGCAGTAAATTCTTGAAAATCTAGATTTAATTTTTCAGCTTCTTCAATCGGAATAACTCCACCTAATGGTCCACCAATTTGTAATGCCTTAATAGGTTCTTTAAAGCCACCACCAATATCATTTAAAACTTTTTTCATTGGAGTTCCCATTTCAACTTCATAAACACCTGGATTATTAAAAAAACTATCAAAACAAACTAATTTTGTACCTGCAGATTTTTTATTTCCAATTGCAGCAAATTTTTCTGCCCCATTTATAAGTATACCAGTAGCAGCTGCTAAAGTTTCAACATTGTTAACAACTGTTGGTTTTTTATAAAGTCCTTCAGTAACAGGGAAGGGAGGTCGGACATCAACTTCTGCTCTTCGTCCCTCAATTGAGGCTATTAATGCCGTTTCTTCTCCACATATGTATGCTCCTTGTCCTATACAAATATTTAGATCAAAAGAAAAATTTGTTCCAAGAATATTTTCTCCTAATAATCCTTCTTCTTTCAAAGAATTGATAGCACCATTTATTGCTTCAATAGATTTTGGATATTCTCCTCTAATATATAAAACACCCTCGTCACTTCCAATAACATAACCACAGATAATCATTCCAAATAAAACTTTTAATGGCTGATCTTCTAATAAATATCTATCGGAGAAGGCACCAGAGTCACCTTCATCTGCATTGCATATAACGTATTTTTTTTCAGAGGGAGCTTTTCTACAAAAATCCCATTTCATTCCAGCTGGAAAACCAGCACCACCTCTACCTGTTAAATTTGAGTCTAGTAATGATTTTATAATTTCTTGTTTGTCTGTATTTATAAACTTACTTAAGACATCTTTAAATTGATCTAAATTTGAAAGCTTATCATCCATTAAAAAACTTGTTGCAGCAAAACTTTTTGAAAAAAATTTTTCCTGTTCAATTTTATTACCTTTAATTATTTCATCAATTTTATCAATATCATTGCCAGCATAATTTTCACCATCATAATGAAAGGCTTTATTTTCATAACAGTGACCAAGACAAAACATTTCACCAACTTTGTCGTCACCCAATTTTTCTTTTAATTTTTTCTTTAAAGGCTCCTGTGTTCCAGAACACATGCAAGCACTTCCATTACAAACAAAGGCTTTTTTGGCTCTATGAGCTGGTCTTAGAAATTCATAAAAACTCTCAGCACCATGAATAGTGGAAACCCCCATGTGGTATTCATTGGCTATTTCTTTAATACCAGTTGAATCTTTAGAGTTTAATGATCTTTCAGAAATCTTTTCAAAAAGATTTTTTTTTAGACCAATTCTACCAGATAGATTA
>JAOIXS010000003.1 GCA_028225715.1 Candidatus Pelagibacter sp. | reverse complement strand
TAAAGGTTAAAGGCAGAAGGGTAAAAAAAAGAAAAAAATAGAGAACCAAATGAAGAATAAAGAACTGAATAAAAAATACTTTCAAATATTAAAAAAATTTTCTTATTTAGAACTATATCTATGCCAGAAAATATAAGTGTAAATGGAATTAATAAAGCAATGAACCCAAAAGTTTGAAAAAAAAGATCAGCTGTGTAACTTCCGTTAAAGCCAAGCAAGTTTTTAATCTCAGTATTATCTGGAAAAATAAAATTAGGGTCGTCAGGAGAAAAGGTTGCAAGTGAAACCAGTAAAAGAAGGCCAATAATAATAAGAGCAATACCAGCAATTTCGATAATTCTATTTATGCTAAAATTAATTGTATTGTTGGCTAATTTTTTAAATTCCATAAATAAATGAGTCTAATTAATCACTTTGTATCATCTAATTTTTATTGTTAAAATTAAAATTATTATGAATGTTTGTATTATTGGTGAAGGTCTAACCGCTCTATCTTTAGCTAAAAGCCTTATAAATAAAAAAATAAATGTCCATTATTATCATAGAAGTAAAAATAGCAATTTTTCTTCCAATAGAACAATAGGGATATCTAAAAGTAATTTTGAATTTTTCAAAAAAAAAATTTTTCAAATTTCAAAAAACAATTATTGGAAAATAAATAGAATAGAAATTTATACAGATAAAATTGATACAGAAAATTTATTAAAATTTGAGAATAATAAAAATGATCTATTTTATATAATAAAAAATGATGAACTTCTAAAATCATTAAAAAGTAATCTTATTAAAAGTAAATTTTTTAAAAAAACGATATTAAGAAATAATATTGATGAAGAGTCTTTAAATAAAAAAGAATATGATTTAATAATTAATTGTGATGCAAATAATTTTTTAGCAAAAAAGTACTTCACAAAAAAAATTAGTAAAAACTATTATAATCTTGCTTATACCACTATTTTAAAACATAAAAAGATAGAGAATAATACAGCAACTCAAATTTTTACAAAGCAAGGCCCAATTGCATTTTTACCAATCTCTAACATCGAAACATCTGTCGTATACTCAATGGATATTAAGAATAAAAAATTTAATAATAGTGACGTAATAGATTTAATTAATAAAAATAACCCTAAATATGAAATTAATAAAATTGATAAATTAAATAGTTTTGAGCTGAGTTGTTCAAATTTAAGAAACTATTATCAAAAAAATATTTTAGCTTTTGGGGATATGCTTCACAAAGTGCACCCATTAGCAGGACAAGGATTTAATATGACAATAAGGGATCTTAGAATTCTAATTAAAATTATTGAAGATAAAATTGAATTGGGTATGCAATTAGATTCACTGGTATTAGATGAGTTTGAAAAAAAAACAAAAGATAAAAACTTTATTTTTTCTAAAGCAATAGATTTAATTTATGAATCTTTTAACTTGGATAAAAAAGTTCAAAATAAAAGCTTTAGCAAAATTCTTAAAATTATTGGAGAAAACAAGAATCTAAATAATTATTTTATTAAACTAGCTGACACAGGAATAAATTTTTAAGCTTACTGAATAGTTGTATTATGAAAATCATCAAAACTATAAGTGCTTAATATTTCTGAAATTTTATTTTTTCGTGCTTCTAAATTTTTACTTTCTAATAAAATTTGTTTTTCTTCTAGTGAAAAAGGAGAAGCCATTGCTAAAGCATTTATCGTTTCATTCAAATCTTGTTTTTCTAAAGATTTCCAATTTATAATATACCCCTTTTTTTCAAATAATAATTTTAAATCTTTAAATATTGATTCAAGATCAGAAAATTTTAATTTCTTTTTTTCAGGAGTTAAATCAAGCTCAAAACTATCATAACTAGTTTCACAAATACGGTAAGGTTTTGTACTTTTAATTTCTTTAGTTACTTCAAACCGCGTTATTCCATTTAGATCAATCATATATCTACCATCTGATGTATCTTTAAAATTAGTTATTTTGCCTAAACAGCCAATCTTATGAAGCCCAGGGATAGAGCTATCATCATTATTTTTTGGCTGAATCAAACCAATCATCTTATTTGTTTTCATGCTATCATTAATCATTTCAATATACCTTGGTTCAAATATATTTAATGGAACTGTTGTATATGGAAATATAATAAAGTTACTTAATGGAAAGACAGGGATAGTTTTTGGTAAATCTGATTTTTTCATTCTTTCTTTTAGCAAATTTTTGAAAATCTATATACTAATCAAAAACTTTATTATTGATTGAACTAAAAAAACCATCTATTTATAGTGTCTTTTATAAGCGGGTCTAGCTCATTGGTAGAGCGAATCGTTGCCAACGATTAGGTAGAGGGTTCGATTCCCTTGACCCGCTCCAAAATTTTAAAACATACTAATAAATGAGTGATTTACTTAATAAAAAATGTGTACCATGTGAGGGTGGAATTTTGCCTTTTGATATTAGTGAAATTCACAAATATCAAAAAAAAGTTGATGGCTGGAATGTTAAAAAAAATTCAAAAGAAATATATTTTTTAGAAAAAAATTTTATTTTTAAGAATTTTATTAATAGTCAAAATTTTATAAATAAAGTTGGTGAAATATCAGAAAATGAAAATCATCATCCAGATATCTCATTTGGTTGGGGATATGCTAAAATTATAATTACTACTCACGCTATAGAAGGACTGTCAGAAAATGATTTTATTTTAGCAGCTAAAATTGATCAAATTTTTAATGTCTAAAATGTCTTGTTTTAGAAAAAACTAAAATAGTACTAGTTTGGTTTGCAAATTTTATTATCTCTTTATCTCTAATTGACCCAGAAGGTTGTATTACAGCTGAAACCCCTGATTGTACCAATTTTTCAATACCATCAACAAATGGAAAAAATGCATCAGAGGCTGCCACAACATCTTCTTTTAAGTTTTGAAATTTATTCATTTTATCTATAGCAATTTGACAGCTATCAAGTCTACTAGGTTGCCCTGAGCCAATACCAACTGTTGCCCCTTGGCTTGCAAGAACAATTGCATTTGATTTTACGTATCTACAAACATTAAATGCAAAAATTAAATTTTTTAACTGAAATTTATTTGGTTTTAGTTTTGAAACAACTTTGAAATCTTTAGGTTCAAAAACTTTTAAATCCTCAGATTGTGTTAAAATAGATTCGTTCACAGAGCCAAATCTTATTAAATCTTTCATCATAAATTCTGATGCATCAATAATTCTTATATTTTTTTTCTTTTTTAAAATTTTTAAAGCATCAGTTTGAAAACCATTAGCAATAATAACTTCTAAGAAAATTTTATTTAGCTCTAATGCTAGAGTTTTATTTATTTTGAAATTACAAGAAACTATGCCACCAAAAGCGCTAACTGGATCAGAAGCAAGAGCCAATTTATAACTTTTTAAACTATTTTTTTCGATTGAAACACCGCAAGGGTTAGCGTGTTTAACTATAACGGTTCCGGAGTTTTTTGGTAAAGATTTTGATATTGTTAATGCAGAAAAAATATCATTATAATTATTATAACTTAACTGCTTACCATGAACTTGTTTAATATTAAGATTTTGAGTTTTAGAATAAATTGCAGCTTCTTGATGTGGATTTTCACCATATCTTAATTTTTCAATTAAATTTCCATAAATAATTTTTTTTTTGGGAAAATTGTTTTTTTTAATTTTATTAAAATAGTTAGAAATTACAGCATCATAATAAGCTGTTTCAGAAAAGGCCTCTAAAGACATCTTTTCTCTAAATTCAATAGATGTTGATCCCTTATTATTTTCTAATTCATTAATTAAGGTTTCATATTGATCTGAGGATGTAATAACAGTAACATCGTTATAGTTTTTGGCAGCTGCCCTAACCATAGTGGGACCTCCAACATCAATATTCTCTATTATTTTTGAATGATTGGTTGTTTGATCTAAAGTTTTTTCAAAAGGATAAAAGTTAACAATAACAAGGTCAATTTCATCATATTGATTAGCTTTTAGCTCTTTAGTGTGAGATTTGTCGTTTCTTTTACTTAATATACCAGCATGAATTTTTGGGTGTAGTGTTTTAACTCTTCCACCAAGAATTTCTGGTGAACCAGTATACTCTGAAACTTCTTGGCATTTAAATTTAAGTTTCTTTATTTCTTTAAAGGTGCCTCCAGAGCTAATTAATTCAATTTTGTATTTCGTTAAAACTCTTAAAAGACTGCCTAAATCTTTTTTATCAGATACTGAAATAAGAGCTTTTTTTATTTTTTTCATTATAATTTTGTGATTTCCCATCTTATAGTTTGATTTTCTTCATTAGTCATTCCTGAAATAAATATATTTTGATTATTTGTAAAAGAATTTTTTTCTCCAAAATATAACCCTTCTTCAATATTTATCTTAGAATTTTCTGAGCTAAATTTCCAACCTTCTCCATCAAGATCAATAAGTATTGATTTTTCATCTTGAGTTTTCATTAATCGAATATTTGGCTCCAAGTGAAATCTAATATCAAATTTTAAGTTTTTAATACCCTTGTTAGAAATAATTTTATCATGGCCAATGAATTTTAATTGTTCTGGGTAAAATTCTATTTCTCGATCATGAACAATACCAAGTGGTTTTGAATAGCCATCATGAGAAGCATTAATTTTCCAATAATTTTTTTCAAATACTACTTTTTTTTTTAATATTCTTAATTCTTGATTAATTTTAGATTTTTTACCTCTTACTTTGTTAAAATTACAAGAAGATTTATCATCTAAAATTAGTGTGTTATGAACTGCGCTTGACTTAGATACTTCATTTAATTGATGATCAATTTTTTGAAAATAACCACAATTACTAATTAATTTTTTATTATTTGATATAATCTCAAAAGATAAAGCACCAGCTTGATAATCTGAAGATAATTTTTTATTTGGGCTCGATCCAACATCCATTATTAAAGAATTTTTTTTATTATTAAGGACGACATAGCCACCCAGCTCATTATTTTGATTTTTAAAATTATATCCAAGTCTTTTTAAATAAAGGTCAAAATTATGGTTATTTGTTTTATGATTACCATTAAAGAGAAAATCTATTTTATTGTTTTGCCAAATAAAAGCGTAAGCTTGACCTAAATAATATATATTTTCATTTATAAAATCTGGTATTTCATTTTGAGATTCTTTGAACCATTCCCTAATTAATATAAAATATTTTAAGCAAAAACTTAACTGTCTAATATTCCTTGATTTTGGAAAGCCATCATTATCCAATGAATATTTGGTTAATTTTTTTAGTAAACTTAACCCAGTATTTAAATAATTATTATTTTGAGGGTACGATAGACCAGTTAAAATGATAGCTGCACACCCTATAATTTTATCATCGATTAATTCAGAGGTTTCAATTTCATTAATAAGGTGATTGATCTGCTTCTTTATAGTGCCGTTAAACTTGTCTTTATAGTCTATATTACCATCTTCATAGGTAAGCCTAGAATTTGAAATCCATGCTATTATTCTTTTTCCAATTATATCAATTTTCCAATTTTTAGAGTTGTACCTGTCATTTGTATTAATCCATTGATTAATGACATTTTGAGTATCTTTTTTTGAAGATCTAAGATCTAGGCTAAATAGCCAAAAAAAACTGTTTAAATTTTGTTGGTCTTTTTCTTTTAAATTTGGATTATCCCAAATTTGATTTAATGAATAATTTTCTATGTTAATCTTTTTTTTATCATATTTTATAAGGCCATCTAACAAGCTAGGGCTTGGCTGATATTCGAGTAACTCAATAGAAGAGGGTGTAATTTTTTTATTATATAGATAGGAGTTTAAATAAAAATGACGAATTTTTTTTTTAATAAATCTAAATGAATTGTTTAAAATCATTATTCTAACTTGATTTTAAAAGGTCTATATTTTTTTTTATATCTCCATTATTGTTTTTAAATATAGTTGTTCCAGATACTAAAATGTTTGCACCAGCTTCTATTGCTAGTTTATTATTATCAAAATTAATTCCACCATCAATTTCGATGTCAAAATCTAGATTTTTTTGATCTCTTATTTTCTTTAATTCTTTTATTTTTTCTAAAACTTCTGGCATAAACTTTTGCCCTCCAAATCCAGGGTTTACGCTCATAATTAGAACTAAATCTATCTCATTTAATAAGTCAGTTATTAAATTAATTTTACTTTCTGGATTTAAAGAAACCCCTACTTTTTTTCCTAAACTTTTAATATGGTCAATAGAGACTGCTAAATTTTCAGTTGCTTCTGGGTGTATAGTAATAATATCTGCACCTGCGTCTGCATAATCTTTAATATACTTATGCACGGGTGAAATCATTAAATGAACATCAAATGGTAGTTTTGTAAATTTTCTTAATGATTTTATGATAGGTGGACCCATGGTTAAATTAGGAACAAAATGACCATCCATCACATCCACATGGATCATATCTGCACCACCTTCTTCAAGTCTTTTTATTTCATTTCCTAATTGACTAAAGTCAGCAGATAAAATTGAAGGAGATATTTGTATTTTTTTCATTGATTGGTAATTCTACTAGTATCAATTTTTAAAATTTAATTGAATTAAATAATTGATAAATTTGCTTAGAAATTTCACTTTCTAGAGGAAAGGATAGCATTCCCATTACAGAATAACCTAAGACCCAGGGCATAAAGTAAAATCTAATCATATAAAAGAACCATGCTACATATAATGGAACCAGGGGTCCTATGATGAAAGAAGGGGTTATTGGTTTAAAAATTTTTATCAATGGATTGGTATATTTTACAAATATTTTCATAAAAAAAAATTCTGAATCTTCTTTTTGAAAAATATTCATCGCAACTCTTCCTATTAAAGTCCACATGATAACTCCAAGGAGATAATCTATAAAATAAACTAGAGGATGAAAGTTAGCAGACATTTAAAATTTATATTTGAAAATAGTATGAATTAAAAGGGGCGAAATTAATCGCCCCTAGAATTAAGATTTAAGCTCTATCTACCAGTGACAGTTTTACCACTTGGTATACGAACTTCGTCAACCATTTTTTGAATTGCAGCTTCAGGTGCAGAAGTCATTAAACTTACTACTACCATTGATACAAAACTAACGGCTGCTCCAAAGATACCAAATGTTAGCTGAGTAAGTCCTAAGAACCCACTTCCACCAGTTCGTACCCAAACTAGGTACCAAATAGCAGAACCAAGACCTAAAACCATACCAGCAATAGCACCTTCTCTGTTAGCTCTCTTCCACCATACACCTAGTACAAGTGGGAAGAACAATCCAGACATCGCAAAGTCAAAAGCCCAGATCACTGAACCTAAGATACCTTGGATCTCCATTGCCGCAATAGTTGCTCCAGCAAAACCAATTACTACAAGCAATACCCTTGCAACAAGTAGTCTTTTTGCAGTCTCAGCTTTTGGATCAATCATTTTGTAATAAACGTCATGAGAGATCGCATTAGCAATTGCTAGAATCAAACCATCAGCTGTTGACATGGCAGCAGCCATACCTCCAGCAGCAACCAGACCTGAGATTACATATGGTAACCCAGCAATTTCTGGAGTTGCTAACACAACAGCTTTACCACCCATGAAAAACTCATTTAGTTCAAGAGTTCCATTGCCGTTAAAGTCGCTGATAAACATCAAGTTTGCACTATTCCAGTTTTGGAACCAATCTAAAGATTGAACTTCAGCAAATGATTTACCGATAATACCAGTTGGTAACGTCGGATCAATCAATGATAGTTTAGATAGTGTTGCTAACATCGGTGCAGAAGAATACAGAAGGAAGATAAAGAATAACGACCAACCAACTGATTTTCTAGCTGCCTTAACACTTGGAGTAGTGAAGTATCTCATCATCACGTGTGGTAATGATGCTGTTCCCATCATCATCGCCAATGCTAATGAAATAAATGCCCAAGGCGTTGCATTTACTGCAGAGTGTGCTTTAGTTATTCCAGCTAACCCTTTAGGTACCGTTGCTAGATCAGCAGCAGAGTTTTTAACAAAACCAAACTGTTGTTCTAACTCACCAATTCTAGCTACCTCATCAGCTAACATAAAGTGAGGGAAGAACCCTGCACCCATTTTGTTACTGATCCAAAAAATTGGAAGTAAGTAAGCTATAATTAGCACGATATATTGTGCAACCTGTGTCCAAGTTACCGCTCTCATACCCCCTAACATTGAACAAAGTAAAATACTTATTAGTCCAATATATACAGCGTATTTAAAGTCGATATCTAGAGCAACAGACGCAATAGTACCAGTAGCGTTAATTTGAGCAGTCACATAAGTGAACGAAGCAACAGTTAAAACTATTACTGCGCACAATCTTGCTAAATTACCACCGTATCTTGTACCTACAAAATCTGGAACTGTGTAACATCCAAATTTTCTTAAGTATGGTGCTAATAAAGTTGCAACCAATATATAACCACCAGTCCAACCAACAAGTAGAGCCATATATCCGTAACCTTTAAAGTAAATACCACCTGCCATTGCAACGAATGAAGCACCAGACATCCAGTCTGCTGCTGTCGCCATTCCATTGAATACAGTTGGAACTTGTCTTCCAGCCACGTAATATGCATCTGCTTGAGCTGTTCTTGATAGATAACCGATCAATGCATAGATGAATATTGTAAAGGCTACAAAAGCAACACCTATTGCTTTAGCAGTCATACCCATCTGCTCACCAATTGCCATTAAGATTATGAAACCTATAAAACCTCCTGTATAGATTCCGTAAACTTTTGGCAAATTGTCTATAAATTTACCTTTAATCATTATTGATCTCCCCTTTCGTTGAAGCCAAATTCTTCATCGATTTTCTCTTGCCTATTAGCAAACCAGAAACATAAAATTACGAAAATTCCAAGAGATCCTTGACATGTAAACCAGTATGTCCATGGATAACCGAAAGGTCCTGTAACCTCATTCATTTCAGCCGCAAAAAGGAAGATGCCGATTGAGAAAACAAACCAAATAGCCAGTGTTACGAATAACAATGACCTAGTCTTTTCCCAGTGTTTTGTTGCGTTTGACATTTATACCTCTCTATTTTTAGTTATAACTTCGAAACCATAACCATTCTGTGAGTTTTTAAAAGACTAAAAATTGTTCATATTAGGTACTTATTTACTTACCTTTTTAAGGTATAATGGCCATATATATGAATTTTTATGCAGAAATATAAACTCTCTTGGAGAGACATATCGTTTGATGATTTTAAAGTTTACTTGTTTGCTATGTTTAGGGCTTTTATTCCAAAGAAAAAAATTAAGAATTTAAATGAGCTTGAACACTTTATCCAAACAAAATCTGCGTGGGTAACACAAGTTACCTTATATAACTATTTAAAGACCAGAATGGGTACAAGATATGTTCTTCATTTTGACAATGATGTGTTCATGGCATCTCTTGATATTGCAAAATGGAATATTTATTCTGTTGCTTTACAGGATTTGACATTATTTACGTTCTCATATTTAAAAGTTAATTTTAATTATCAAAACATTGATCAGTCAAAAGAAATTTTTTCTAAAATTTTAGATGATGAAATTTCCAATAAAATGCCACCTGATATTATTGAGGAAGCAAAAAAAACTTTTAATGAAAGAGTTCAAAATACAAACTGGGAAATTTATTATAAAGATCTACCCTTTAATCCTAGTGCATTGTCGTTATACAAATGGGCTCCAATAGCTGAAGAATTAAAAACTTTAGACAGAAAAATTGTATTAAATTCTATGATATTGAAATGGGATATTATTAAAAAAGAATTTGAGAAGTTAATCGAATTTTAAATATTTTTTCTATTATCCACCAAACTTTGTACAACACTTGGATCAGCTAAGGTTGTCGTATCTCCTAATTGATCATGTTCATTAGCAGCAATCTTTCTTAATATTCTTCTCATAATTTTTCCAGATCTTGTTTTTGGAAGACCAGGAGAGAAATGAATAATATCAGGTGTTGCAAGCGCTCCAATTTGTTTTCTAACCCAAAGCTTTAAATCTCTTTCAAGGTCTAAATCTGATTTCTCTCCAACATTTAGAGTTACATAGCAGTAAAGACCATTACCTTTAATATCGTGTGGATATCCAACCACAGCAGCTTCAGCAACTTTTGGATGAGCAACAAAAGCACTTTCTATTTCAGCTGTTCCAAGGTTATGACCAGAAACAATAATTACATCATCTACACGACCAGTTATCCAGTAGTAGCCATCTTTATCTCTTTTAGCGCCATCACCTGTGAAATATTTTCCATCAAACTGAGAAAAATAAGTATCAATAAATCTTTGATGGTCACCATAAACAGTTCTCATTTGTCCAGGCCAAGATTGAGAAATACACAACCTTCCTTCACCAGCACCTTTGATTTCTTTACCATCTTTGTCAACTATTGAGGGTTTAATTCCATAAAAAGGTTTACTTGCAGAGCCAGGTTTTAAATTCATAGCACCTGTTTGAGGGCTAATTAAAATTCCACCTGTTTCGGTTTGCCACCATGTATCAACAATTGGACATTTAGAATTTCCAACTGTTTTATAATACCACATCCAAGCCTCAGGATTAATGGGCTCACCAACAGTTCCTAATAATTTTAAAGATTTTCTTGAAGTTTTTTTAACAGGCTTATCACCCTCTCTCATTAAAGCTCTAATAGCAGTAGGTGCTGTATAAAAAATATTAACTTTGTATTTATCGATAATTTGCCACCATCTTGAACTGTCAGGGTAGGTCGGAATCCCTTCAAACATTATTGTTGTTGCACCATTAGCAAGTGGTCCATAAACAATATAACTATGACCCGTTACCCAACCAATATCAGCTGTACACCAATAAATATCTTTTGGTTTATAGTTAAAAATATATTGATGGGTCATAGATGCATAAACCATATATCCACCTGTTGTGTGTAAAACTCCTTTTGGTTTTCCAGTAGAACCAGATGTGTAGAGAATAAACAAAGGATCCTCTGCATTCATTTCCTCAGGCTCACATTTAGTTGACATACCTTTAATTAAATCGTCATACCAGACATCTCTTCCTTTAACCCAATTAACTTTATTTCCAGTTCTTTTTACAACAATACATTTTTTAACTTCAGGACATTTTCTTAATGCTTCATCAGTGATTGCTTTTAGTGGAATAGTTTTACCACCTCTAACTCCTTCATCTGCAGTAATAATGTACTGTGACTCACAGTCGTTAACTCTGCCAGAAATAGAGTCTGCTGAAAAACCACCAAAAATAATAGAGTGAACTGCACCAATTCTAGCACAAGCAAGCATTGTTACTGCAAGTTCTGGAATCATAGTTAAATAAATCGTAACTCGATCACCTTTTTTAATCCCTAGTTTTCTCAAACCATTTGCAGTTTTAGAAACATCATTATGTAATTGTTTATATGAAATCTTTTTAGTATCTTTTGGATCGTCACCCACCCAAATAATCGCTGTTTTATCTTTTTTATCTTTAAGGTGACGGTCTATGCAGTTAGCAGAAGCATTTAATGTTCCGTCTTCATACCATTTAATTTTAACTTCTTTTTTGCTGTATTTTATGTCCTTAATTTTTTTATATGGTTTAATCCAAGTAATTCTTTTTCCCTCAATCTTCCAAAAATCATCATTTTTTTTAATCGAGTCAGAGTATTTTTTTTGGTATTTTGTTTTATTTATTAAAGCATTTTTTACCCACTCAGGTTTAGTTTTTATGATTAATTCTTTTTCTTCAATTTTTTTTAAAACCTTTTTCTTAATAGGCTTTATTTTTTTTTTAGCCTTAGTTTTTTTAGGAGCTTTCTTTTTCACTTTTGATATGGATTTTTTTTTAGGCATGAATTTTTTTTATTTAAATACTACTCATCTTATTTAAAATTTTCCAGCTTTTAGAGTCGATTGGCATAACAGATAATCTACTTTGTCTAATAAGTGATAAATGGCTAAGAGACTTGGTTTTTTTAACCTCTTCAAGAGTTACACTTTTCTTTAATTTTTCTTTAAATTTTACTTGGACGGCTACAAATCGTCCATCTTTGTCAGTTTTATCTAAGAAAGCTTCTTTAATAACTTCAACTATACCAACAATTTCTTTACCTATATTTGAGTGATAAAAAAAACAAAGGTCTCCTTTTTTCATTCCTTTTAAATTTTTAGCTGCTTGATAATTTCTGACTCCATCCCAAGGAGCTCCTTTAGCACCAGCTTTTTTTTGCTGATCAATTGACCAAACATCAGGTTCTGATTTCATCAACCAATACTGCATTACAATTTTACTCCAGCACCCTTCAAAAAAGCAGCATCTGCATCTAGAGGCCACCTAGGTTTTGCAGGACTATCTAATTCACTAAACTGTTTTAACTTAAATTTTTCTAATCCAACCATTGCAATCATTGCTGCATTATCTCCACACAAATTAATAGGTGGAAATATTGCTTCAAATTCCTCTTCTTTGCAAAGATTAGTTAGAACTTCTCTAATTCTCTTGTTTGCAGCAACACCACCCGCAACTACAAATTTATTTTTATTTGTTGTGTTCATTTTTTTGAATTCTTCAAAAGCAATTTTACTTTTCTTATATAGTATTTCTTCAATTGTTTTTTGAAAAGATGCTGCAAGATCATATTTTTCTTGTTCAGTTTTTATTTGTTTTGATATTTTTAAAACAGCAGTCTTTAAACCTGCAAATGATAAATTACATCCTCCTTTATGAAAAATTGGCTTTGGTAGTTCATATTTATTAGGATCACCTTTTTTTGCGTATATTTCAATTTGGGGACCACCAGGAAATTCTATTCCTAATAATTTTGCCGTTTTATCAAAGGCTTCACCTACAGCATCATCAATAGTTGTTCCTAATCTTTTATAATTTCCTAAGCCTTGCACACTTAAAAATTGAGTGTGACCTCCAGAGATTAAAAGTAATAAATAAGGATAATTTAATTCAGAATTTAGTTTTGGGCTTAATGCATGTCCTTCTAAATGATTAACAGCTATAAAAGGTTTGTTTAGCGAAGAGGCCATTGCTTTTCCAAAACTTAAACCAACAGACAGACAGACCATAAGACCAGGTCCTGCAGTTGCTGCTATTGCATCTAGATCTTCCATTTTTACTCCACTTTTATCAAATGCTTTTTTTGTGATTAAATCTATTTTTTCCATATGGGATCTTGCGGCAAGTTCTGGCACAACACCACCAAACTCTTTATGAACATCCACCTGACTTGAAACAATACTTGATAAAATTGTTGGCATACCTTGCTCATTTTCAGTTATGATAGAGGCTGCTGTTTCATCACAGCTTGATTCAATTCCTAAAATTATGGGTTTTTTATTCATTAAATTAGTTTTTATTAATAATACATTCTCAATATAAGTATGAAGTATAAAGCAATTAAATGAAAAATAGAAAAATTATTATAGGCACTAGAGGAAGCAAATTAGCACTAATCTATGCAGAAAAGGCCAGAGAAAAAATTCTCAAACATTCAAAAGATTTTGGAATTGAAGAAGTAATCATTAAAGAAATTGTAACTAAGGGTGATCAAGTTCAAGACAAAAGGTTATCAGAAGTAGGGGGTAAGGGACTTTTCTCAAAAACTATAGAGGTTGAATTATTAGAAAAAAAAATAGATATAGCGGTACATGCATTAAAAGATATGCCTTCTGAAGAAACTAGAGGATTGTTGACAGATTGCTTTTTAGAAAGAAATGATCCTAGAGAAATTTTAATTAGCAAAGACAATAAACATCTAAAAGATTTAGCTTCAAATTCAATTATTGGAACATCTTCATATAGAAGAGAATTTCAGATTAAAAAAATAAGAGATGATCTTAATTGTAAATTAATTAGAGGAAACGTTGATACAAGAATAAGAAAACTTAAGGAAAATTTATATGATGCAATTATCTTATCTTATGCTGGAATCGATTCTTTAGGATTAAATCAAAATATTTCTCAAACTTTTTCTACTTCAGAAATTATACCTTGTGCTGGACAAGGAGTTATTGCCTTGCAGTGTAGAGATAACGATGAAAGTTTAATTGAATTATTAAAACAAGTTGATCACCAATCAACACATAGCTCCATAAAAGCTGAAAGAAATGTTTTAAAGGTTTTAGAAGGAGATTGTGAAACAGCAGTAGGAGCATTTGCAAATATTGAGGGGAACAAAATTAATCTTGAAGTAGAACTTTTTTCACTAGACGGCAGTAAAAGATTTTATTTAAAATCATCTGAAAGTGTAAATAAAGCAGAAGAATTGGGAATAGAGATGGGAAAAACTCTTAAAAAGATGTCTAATAATTCTTACAAAAAATAATATGCATATTTTATTCACAAGACCTCTAGAAGATTGTCATGAAATGATATTAAAATTTCAATCATTGGGTCATGAAATATCTCACCTACCTTTAATTAGTATTGAGGGTTTAAAATACGAAGCCCCAAACTATTCGGAGTTTAAAGCAATTATTTTTACCAGTACTAATGCTGTTAAATTTTTGGACATTAAGAACATTGATAAAAAATTAAAATGCTTTTGTGTTGGAAGTGCTACTGAAAAAAAAGCTAGAAGTGTTGGTTTTCAAAATGTTTTTGCAGCTGAAGGAAATGTTGGTAATCTTAAGGAATTAATCTTACAAAATTTTAAACCTTCTGATGGAAAGCTAATTTATATAAGTGGAGAAATAATCTCTAGTGATTTGGACAAAGAGCTTATTTCGAGTGGGTATACGATAGAACGATTAATTAATTACAGAGCTAACCCAATTGAAAAATACGATGAAAGCTTTATCGAAAAATTAAAATTAAAAATGCCTGAAATTACTTACATTTATTCGCAAAATAGTGCGATTAATTTTTTAAAAGTAATTAAAAGTTATCAGCTAGAAACCCTATGGATGAATACTAATTTAATGTGCATTGGAGAAAAAACCTCTTCAATTCTTAATGAAATAAAGTGGAAAAAAATTTTTCTTTTTAACCCTGGAGAAGAGGAATTTTTGCTATATAAAATTTAGCTATGGACATTTTTAACAATTTTAGTGACTTATTTTTTTCAGTTTGGTCAAAGGGAATTCACGGTATTGATATTTTTCAAATATTAATTGGAATTGGGATTTTTTTTATTTTTTTAATTTTTAGAGGAATTATCAGTAAAGTAATTATTAAAAGATTAGAAAGTATCTCTAAAAGAACAACCAATAAACTAGATGACACTTTCGTCCATGCAATGGTTGGGCCAGCAAGATTTCTTCCCATTGTTTTAGGTTTTTTTATTGCAAGTTATTACATGTCTTTTGGAGAAGATGGCAAAGTTGCTATTGATACAATTAATAGAACTTTAATAACTATTTTTATTTTTTGGGTGATACATCAAATTGTTGAACCCATCTCTTATATTTTAAGTGGTTTAGATAAAATGTTAACTAGAGAGTTAATTGGCTGGATTATTAAATCATTAAAAATTTTGATTTTCATTCTAGGTTTAGCGGCTGTTCTTGAACTTTGGGGAATAAAAATTGGACCAATTATTGCTGGACTGGGTTTATTTGGTGTTGCAGTTGCTTTAGGTGCACAAGACTTATTTAAAAATTTAATATCAGGAATTTTAGTTTTAGTTGAAAAAAGATTTAAAATTGGAGATTGGATTTTAGTTGAAGGAACAATTGAAGGTATTGTTGAAAAAATTGGATTTAGATCAACAGTGATTAGAAAATTTGATAAATCTTTAGCAATAATTCCAAACTTTCAATTTGCTGAAAACTCAGTAGTTAATATTAGCGAAACAACCAATTGGAGAATAAGATGGTCCATTACTCTTCAATACGATACCACTGTTGCACAGTTAAAAAAAGTAAGAGAAGAAATAGAAAACTATATTAATAAAAGCGAGGACTTTAGCCAAAGTGTTGGTGTTGCGGTAAGAATTGAAAAGTTTTCTGATAGCTCAATAGATTTATTAGTTAGATGTTTTACGGCCAGCAACAGTTGGAGCGACTCTCTTTTAGTTAAAGAAAGATTAGCGATTGCAATTAAAGAAATAGTAGAAGGAAACAAAGCTTCATTTGCATTCCCAAGTCAGTCAATTTATATCGAGAAAAAATGATAGCAATTTTTTATTTGGTTCTTCAAATATTAAAGCTCTATTCTTATGTGGTAATTGCAAATGTAGTTATCAGCTGGCTTGTCGCATTTAATGTTTTAAATACTCAAAATAGATTTGTTTATTCTATTTTAGAGGTGACTTATCGATTAACAAATCCTGCACTTAATAAAATAAGAAGTTTTTTACCTAATTTAGGATCAATAGATATTTCACCAGTTATATTACTTTTATTGATTTGGTTTATAGAAATGTGTATGAAGTTGTACATCGCGCCAATGATTTTTTAGGGGAACATATGATTTTAATAGATGGAAAAAAAATAGCAGCTGAACTTAGAGAAGAATTAAGACAAGAGGTCGTAGAGCTAAAAGCTAAACACAATAAAATTCCTGGGCTTACAGTTATTTTAATTGGAGAAATGGCCCCTAGTCAAATTTATGTTCGTATGAAAGAGAAAGCTGCGAATGAGGTAGGGTTAAAATCTGAAGTAATTAGATACCCTGAAGCTGTGGAGGAAAAAACAGTATTAGATAAAATTGAAGAATTAAATAAAGATGAAAGTATTTCAGGAATTTTAGTTCAACTACCTTTACCAAAACATATCGATAAGCAAAAAGTTATTGAAACTATTTTACCAGGAAAAGATGTTGATGGGTTTCACCCAATGAATGTTGGAAATCTTTCTTCAGGTTATGAAAGTTCAGTTCCTTGTACTCCTTTAGGATGTTATTTAATGATTAAAAAAATTGAACCAAATTTGAGTGGAAAAAAAGCTGTTATGATTGGTAGATCAAATTTAAACGGTAAACCAATGGCGCAGTTACTTTTAAAAGAAAATTGCACAGTAACAATTACTCACTCAAAGACTAAAGATTTAAAAGCAGAATGCTTGGAGGCAGATATTATAGTTGCTGCTGTTGGCATTCCAGAGCTTGTGAAAGCGGACTGGGTTAAAAAAGATGCAATTGTAATAGATGTTGGGATCAATAAAACTGAAAACGGTATTGTCGGTGACGTTGCATTCGAAGAAGTTTCAAAAGTTGCAAGAGCTTTAACACCTGTTCCAGGTGGAGTAGGGCCAATGACTATTGCCTGCTTGTTAAAAAATACTATTGACTGTTTTAAAAGATCTCAAAAATAAAAATATCAATATAGGTGGCAAAATTTATAATTTTTATATTTATAATTATTGCATATAACTCATCGCTAATTGCTATGGAAAAAAAACCTTATCATCATTTACCAGATGGAACTTTTAGAAATCCAGAAGGATCACCTGTTAGAACTAGTCAAGCGAAGTTTTCTTATACACAATTCATTAAATTGAAAAAGAAAATAGACATGACGGTTCCTAAAGAACACGTTGTTGATAAAGAAAAAGTTTTATCTGATTTAGAAAAGTATAAAAATGAAGATTATATTGCTTGGATTGGTCATGCTACTTACTTAATTAAACTTGGAGATACAACAATTATAACTGACCCAGTGTTTTCAAAAAATGCGGGACCTTTAATTTTTGGCCCAGACAGATTTACTGAGCCTGCCTTAAATTTAAATGAAATTCCAAAGACTGATTTATTATTATTAACACATAATCATTATGATCATCAAGATATGGGTACCATTAGAAAATATCCGTTCAAGAATACAAAAGTTTTGGCACCACTAAATCTTGGAAAATACTTTACAACAAATAAATTTAAAGATGTAAATGAAATGGATTGGTATGAGGAAATTCAGGTTAATGATGATCTGAAAGTAACTTTATTGCCAGCAGTTCACTGGTCGAAGAGAAGCCTTACAGATATGAACAAAACACTCTGGGGCAATTTCTTAATTGAATATAAGGGTAAAAAAATCTTATTTGCTTGCGATACTGGCTATGGAAATATTTACAAAGAATTAGGTGAAAAATATGGTCCAATTGATTTAACAATGATTAATATTGGAGCTTATGACTTTAAGCCTATGTTTGATAAATCTATTTATCACACAACGCCAGAAGAAGCTTTAAATGTAGCAAAAGATTTAAGAAGTAAAAAGGTTATGGGAACACACTGGGGAACTTTTGTTTTATCGCTGGAACCTATTATGGAACCACCAGTAAGATTTAAAGCTAGTGCTGAGGAGTATGGTTTTAAAAAAGATGATGCTATAATCTTTAAAATTGGAGAGATAAATTCATTAAAAAATATATTATCTAATTAAAATTATTTTTTTTCCATTAACCATAAAGCATTTTCACTTAAGAAAAATATTTTACCATTAGACGGATGAACTTGAATATCTCTTATTCTTCCAATATTATCTTTAAATATAACATCTTCTTTCACATTAGTTGGATCATTAAATATTAATTTTCTTAAAGATCTATCTTTTAAAGAAGTAACTAGCGCATGCCCATTCCACTCTTTAAACTCATTTCCTCTGTAAATTGTAATAGCACTTGTAGCTATTGAAGGTACCCAATATTGAATTGCTTTAGTAAAACCTGGCTTCCATTTTGGGCCAATAGGAATTCCAGAATAATTTTTTCCACCCCAACCTAAAATTTTCCATCCATAATTTTCTCCTTTTTTAGCCTCTCCAAACCAATCACCACCTCTTGCTCCATGATTACTTAAATATATTTTTCCATCATAATCAGAGAGTGTTAAACCTTGTGGATTACGAACACCTATTTGATAAATTTCAGGCAACCAATCTGGTTTACCAGTAAACTTTGGGTTATCTTTGGGAATACGACCATCAGTATGAATTCTAATAATACTACCAGGATGTTTTGTAGGATCTTGGGCAATCATACCTTGGCCTCTTTCACCAGCTGATGCATAAATATAATTATCTTTAATCGCTAATCTTGAACCAAAATGATAACCAGAATCTATAGGAGGGTTTGCTTGAAAAATATTTTTAAAATTTAATTCTTGTTTGTTTAATTGTGCTTTTGCAATTGATGTGCTTGTTTTTAAATTTCCCCTATCTTCTGAATAAGAAATCCACAGAGCATTATCTTGATGAATAATATCTAATAACCCACCTTGGCCGACTTCTAAAAAATTAAGATTATGTTTAATCTCTGTAACTTCTTTTGAAATAATATTAACAATTTTAATTTTTCCACTTTTTTCAGTAATAATGATTTCATCATTGTTAATAAAGGATGATCCCCAAGGTTCATCTAACTCTATAATTTTAGTGAATGTATAATTATTGGAATAGCTTTTTGAAGCAAATAAAAGAAAAAAAATTATTAATAAAAAATATTTTTTCACTTTAAGAAAGTTTTGATCTACCACCATCAACAGCTATTATCTGTCCAGTAATCCAAGAACTCTCTTCAGTAATTAAAAATTTTGCAAGCGCCGCAGAATCTTTTCCTTCACCCAATCTTTTAAGAGGATGTGCTTTAGCAATTCCTTCTGCAATTGCAGGATTTTTTAACATTGGTTCTGCAATTTTAGATTTTGATAAACTGGGTGCAATACAATTCACTCTAATATGTGGAGCAAACTCAGCAGCTAGTGTAACAGTTAGTCCCTCAACTGCAGCTTTAGCAGAAGCAATAATTGTGTGATTAGTAAAACCTCTTTGAGCAGCAACAGTTGAAAATAAAACAACTGAGCCTTTGTTCTTTTTTAAACTTTCTTGAAATCCTTTTATTGCTTCAATAGCTGAATAAAGGTTTAGTTTCATACATTTATTCATATCTGCTTCTGTAACCATCCTTAATGGTTTTAAATCAATAGATCCCACACAGTAAGCGATACCCTTAATTTCACTAATGTCTGATTTTACTTTTTCTATAAATCCTTCTTCTAAAACGTCAGCAACCGTATAAGTGCAGCCTAATTTTTCTGCAATAGTTTTAACTTCATTTTCATTTCTTGCTATTAGATGAATATCATTTCCTGAATTTTTCAATTGTTCAGCTAAGCTGGAACCCACAGAACCTGTCGCACCAAAAATAAGATATTTTTCTGACATATAATTTTTATTTAGTTATATTTAACTATGAAATTGTTTTTTATACTTGGCAATCAATTATTTCCATTAAAATACGTAGACCGCTTCAAAAAGGACCACTCTTTTTACATGGCAGAAGACTATGAACTATGTACTTATGAAAAGCATCATAAGCAAAAGATCCTGCTATTTCTATCTTCTATGAGGTCTTATGCAGATATGCTTAAGGTGAACAAATACAAACTTGAATATTCTAAAATTGAAGACAAAGATTTTAAAGATACTTATTTTAAGAAATTAAAAATTATTATTGATCAAAAAAAAATTACTGAAATTTCAAGTTTTGAGGTTGAGGATAAATTTTTTGAAAAGAAAATTTCACAATTCTTAAAAAAAGAAAAAATTAACTGGAATATTGTTCAAACTCCAATGTTTTTAAACTCAAGAGATGAGTTTAAAAATTATTTAGTAAAATCAAAAAAACCTTTTATGGCAACATTTTACAAAGAAGTTCGTAAAAAATCTGGAATATTAATGGGAGCAGATGGAAACCCTATTGGTGGCAAATGGAGTTTTGATGAAGATAACAGAAATAAATTACCAAAAGACATATCAATACCAAAATTTCCAAAAATTAACGAAACTAATCATACTAAAAAATTAAAACCAATTATTGAAAAATTATTTAAAGATCATCCTGGTAGCACTAATGATTTTTGGTTAGCAACAGAATACAATGATGTGGTCAAACTTTTAGATTTTTTTATTAAAGAAAAATCAAATTTATTTGGCGATTATGAAGATGCTGTTAATCAAAAAGACAATATTTTATTTCATAGCGCATTAAGCCCCTATATTAATTTAGGATTGATAACCCCTGAAATTATCATTCAAAAAATTTTAGAATTTCATAAAAAACACAAAATTAGAATGAACTCACTTGAAGGTTATATTCGTCAAATAATAGGCTGGAGAGAGTTCATGCGTGGAATTTATCAAGGTTACTCTGATGAAATGGAAACGAAAAATTTTTTTAACCATGAGAGAAAAATGAAAAAGTCTTGGTATGAAGGCACAACAGGTTTGCCTCCATTGGATCATGCAATTAAAAATGCCGTTAATCATGGCTGGTCTCACCATATTGAAAGATTGATGATTTTATCAAATATAATGAACCTTTGTGAGGTGAAACCAACAATTGTTTATAAGTGGTTTATGGAAATGTTTGTAGATTCTTCTGATTGGGTGATGGTTCCTAATGTTTATGGAATGGGCTTATTTAGTGATGGAGGTATTTTTGCAACGAAACCATACATTTGTGGATCAAGTTATTTTATGAAAATGATGGATTTTAAAAAAGGGGAATGGTGTAATACGATGGATGGTCTTTATTGGAGGTTTATAGATAAAAATAGAAAATTTTTTTTAAAGAACCCTAGATTGTCTATGATGGTTTATGTTTTTGATAAAATGAAAGATGAAAGAAAGAAAATGATTTTATCTGAAGCTGACAAATTTATTAAACAAAATACTATTTAATGAAAAAAGAAAATTTACCTTCAAAAGTTTGTCCTGTTTGTAAAAGACCTTTTGTTTGGCGTAAGAAGTGGAAGCTTAATTGGGATAAGGTAAAGTATTGCTCCAAAAAGTGCTCTAAGTGATTTACCTATCTTTATTTGCTATATCTTTTTTAGCTGCAACCATTTTACCATTTTCATCTGAACTCACATTGGCAGGATTAATTGCAACATCAAATTTTGATAATTTATTATTATTAATTGTTGCTAGCTTTGGGAATATTTTGGGATCAGTTGTTAACTGGGTCCTAGGATTTTATTCAAGAAATCTTACTACAAAAAAGTGGTTTCCGTTTAAAGACAAACAAATAGAAAACTCTTCAAAATGGTTTAGTAAATTTGGTAAATGGTCATTATTATTTACTTGGGTTCCAATTATTGGAGATCCTCTTACACTAGTGGCAGGTTTATTAAGAGTTAGGTTTTTAGATTTTATTATTTTAGTAGCAATTGGAAAAGTAAGTAGGTACTTCATAATTTACTATTTGTTTTAATATTTGATGAAATTATCCAGGTAACTATGTTAGAAAAGTGAATGCTTGAAATATTTATTCAAACTTTCTTTTTATATTTTATTGTTATTGATCCACTAGGAAATACACCATTATTCTTAGCAGTAACTCAAAATATGAGTAGCCAACAAAGAGTTAAAACTGCATTGAGTGCAACAATAATTGCATCAATCATATTGCTATTCTTTGCATTTCTTGGAAGCACTTTATTAAGTTATTTGAATATATCTTTTCCAGCATTTACAATTGGTGGAGGCATCATTTTATTAATAATTTCGATGGAAATGTTGTTTGATAAAAGACAACAACGAAAAGAAGATGACATTGATTTCAATTCTGAAAATGTAAGTGTGTTTCCTTTAGCAACACCGATTATAGCAGGACCGGCTGCAATCACATCTGTTATTGTTTCTGTTTCAGATATGGGAAGTAATTTTACAAACCAATCTGTCGGAATGATTGCTTTGGCTTCAGTTTTACTTTTAACTTTTATATTTTTTTTTACTGCTTCAAAATTTTCTCAGATAATAAATAAAAAAGTTATTAGTGTAATTTCAAGAGTAATAGCAATTATTCTAGTTGGATTAAGTGTTCAGTATATTTTAGACGGAATAAAAACCTTTTTAGCTTAAAGTATTGTTCAGTAGACTATTTTAAAATGCTATAAATATAGTAATGAACATAATTGTCTTACAGCATATAAAGATTGAAGACCCAGGCTATATCAAAGATTTAATGTTAGCTGATGGTTTTAACTTAACCACTATAGAGCTAGATGAAGGTGAAAAAATCCCAAGTGATCTAAGAAAATTTGATGGAATGTTTTGTATGGGTGGTCCAATGGATACTTTTATGGAACAAGAATATCCATGGCTAATTGAAGAAAAAAAAGCAATTAAAGAATTTGTTGTTAATTTAAAAAAACCTTATTTAGGTTTTTGTCTTGGGTGTCAGTTATTAGGTGAGGTAATAGGTGGTAAGGTAGTTAAATCAAATCCAGCAGAAATTGGAATAATGGATATAAATTTTACTAAAGAAAAAAAGGAGGATATTTTATTTTCAAAATTTCCAGATCAAATTAAAAGTTTGCAGTGGCATTCATATGAAGTGCAAGGAATAGATAATAATAAGGATGTAACTTTACTAGCATCATCTCCTATTACTAAATATCAAATTTTCAAATACCAAAATCACGCATATGCAATTCAATTTCATATAGAAATTAAAGACACAACAGTTAATGAGTGGGGGTGTGTGCCTGAATATAAAAAAGCTCTTGAAAGTCAATTAGGTGAGGGAGCTTTAGATAAATTTGATCAAGCTGCAAAAAATAATATGCCTGATATGAATAATTATTCTAAGATACTTTATGAGAATTTTAAAAGGCTATTATGAATAATAAATTTTTTGAATGGGCAGGGGTTATTACGGCAATCCTTTATTCTATGTTTGTAGCCTTAAACATTGGAATAGAGTTTTTAGGATTTTGTTTGTTACTGTTGTCTGCCATTTTAATTGGTATCTGGGCATATAGAGGAGGTCACAAGGGAATACTTGTGTTGCAATTTTTTTATGCAACAGCAGGTATAATTGGAATGATACGTTGGTTTTAATTAAAATTAGCAATAATTTTTGGAATATAATTTTTAAAATTAAAAAAACCCTTATTACAATATTGCCAAGAAAACTGATCCAACTTTCTATATAAAAATTTTATATTTTTTAATTGATTATTTTGAATAAAATTTAAATTTTCACCAACGGTTGGATAAAGCGCATAAACTTCTTCGGTAATATTTTTTAAATCATTAATGTTAATAGTTTCACAATTTATTGATTTTTGTTTCAATCTTATTTTATGATCCTCTAAAAGATTTGCTTTAAATTTCAACACCTTTTCACTTAATTTGATAGTTCTATCTGTATTATTTGAGACTAACAAAATTTTTTTAAACTTATGTTCTTTAAAATCAGACAATTCAAATGTCATATTATTTTCAAATATTAATAAAGTTTTATCTTCCAAAATCTCAGAATTTTTAAAGCTTTTGTTAATAACAGAATATATTTTATCATTGGATATAGGTTTGGCATTTTCATTAAGTTTTATGTTTTTAAATCTATTATTTGTAAATTTATTTATATTCCATTCACTTGCGAGGTAATGCTTGCCTTGAGTTTGAACTCCGGCTACCCATCTCCAACCAAGGGTATTTGATGCAGAATCCCCATCATATAGATGTTGCATAAAAAACTCAGCCCCCAATTGCCATGGTAATTCTAGTGTAAAAATCCAAATGCTAGCAAACCACATTCTTGTGTGGTTATGAAGATAATTGCTTTCTTTAAGTTCAATTACCCATTGATTAAAACAATCTACATTTGTTTTTCCTTCAATTGCATCCGAATAACTTTGATTGTTTTTAAATTCTTTTTTAATTTTATTTAATTCTATTAAGTAATCTGACCAAACATTAGGTCTTAATTCTAGCCAACCTTTCCAATAAACACGCCAAAGAACTTCCTGGATAAATTTTTCATTTTTTGCAAATGAAAACTTTTTAAGAGATTTATTAATTATTTCTAATTCATTAATTATTCCGTGAGTTATATAGGGGGATAAACAAGAAACATTATATCTATTACTAGGTCCAAAATCAAAATTTCTTAGTTTTGAATAATCTGAAAGATTTTGTTCAACAAAAGTATTTAATTTATCAACGGCTTTAGCCCTTGAAGCTTCAAAAATCATTTTAAACTATTTAGATTTTCTTTTCTTTAGACCCAATTTATCACTGTGTCTTAATCTTAAAATAACTATTGCAGATGCAATTAGAACTATAGCTATAGCTTCATAGACTAATGCTGATGGATCCATTTCTTTTCCTTGTAATATAATAAATCGTGCGAGAGCAGTGATGGCAATTAAAAGAGGCAAAGTTATACTGATTGATTGCTGACTCCAAAAAACACGAACCATTGCTAAGACTTCTAAATAAAGAAACATTAAAAGTAAATCTGCTAGCATTACAGATTGATTTAGAAACATATTATTAATTTCTATACCAACAGCAATTACAGTGCTCACTAAAATAATACACATTAGAGCTAGCTGTAAATTTTTTGCTATTTTATCCATTACTTATCTTTACTAAATGGTAGCCATTTTTCAAACACCGATTTTACTGGTCCATCATATGGAATTGAATAAGAGCTAGGGTTTGGGCTGGTTAAAATTTCTATTCCCTTAGAAAATACAAAGATGAATACAATTACAAAAACAATAACCATAATCTTAAATGGATCAAAGTTTTTAGTTTTGAATACACTGCTAGATTGTGCCTCTGCTTTATGAAAATGTTTGAATGTCATATAAACTGCAAATATCAATCCAATATGAGCAACGTATAAACCGGCCCAACCAAACGCAAAAGTTGTATAAGAAAATATATATAAACTAAAAACAGTTGTCCAAACGAAGCTCAGAACTAATAAAATTTGCAATCTAACGGACCTTGGTAAAGACCTTAGATCATTTTTACTATCATCAAATAAAATGTTAGCAGCATCTTTCATCCAATTTTTTAGTGCTTCCATATAACTAGAATAGATATTTATACGTTAAAGGCAAAGGATAAAGTGTCCTTTAATTTTTAGCTTAAATTGGACTTTATTGCACTTTCCAAATTTGCAGAGCTTTGGGCACCTGAAATAATATCTGTTCCTATTTCAAAGAAGGGTACTCCATTAATTTCTTTCTCTCTTGCAACTAAAATATATGAATTAACTTCTTCAATATTTTTTAAATTAAAAAAATCATTAATTGCATCTCCATTAATATTAAATTCTTTTCCAATATTAATTAAGATTTCTTTATCTCCAATATCAAGACCTTCAATAAAATATGATTGATATATTTTTTCTTTAATTTCATTGTGCACGTTAGATTGTTTGGCTAATTTTATTAATAAGTGAGAGAACACTGTATTGGGTGTTTTCTTTATCTTATCTAGATTAAAATTAAGATTTTCTTTGCTGGCCTCTTCTGTCATTCGATCATACATTGGTTGAGCTAACTCTTTTCCACCAAACTTTATTTCTAAGTACTTACTTCTTTCAATTCCTTCTTTAGGCATGTCGGTATTTAGTTGAAATGGAATATGCTCTATCTCAAACTTAGTTTCAGGAAAGGCCTTTAAAGCTCTGTTTAATCTTGCTTGACCAATAAAACACCAACCACAAATTGTGTCAGCAAATACTTTTATCTTCATGAATTTATGAACGAAGTTTTTTTTTATGAAAGTTAATAAATCTTTCAACGTTTGATTTGTTAAAAGTTTTATTTTCTTCAAAAGAAACTTTTTTCATTGAATAAGCACTACTTTTTGTTTGTCTAGACATTATAGTAATATTGCCTTTATATAATTTAAGCTTAACAGAGCCATTTACCTTATTCTTTTTAAGGTCGACAATTTTTTGAAGTTTAAATCTTGCTTTTGAATACCAATATCCATTGTAAATAAGTTCAGCATACTTGGGCATAATTTCATCTTTTTTATGCATAGTTTCTTTATCTAAAGTAACAGATTCAATTGCTCTATGAGCAGACATTAATAATGTTCCACCTGGTGTTTCATAAACGCCTCTAGATTTAATCCCAATAAATCTGTTTTCAACTAGATCAACTCTACCTATTCCATTTTTACCAGCAACATCGTTAAGTTTTTCTAATAAGTTTCCAGGTGATAATTTTTTACCATTAACAGTTATTGGATCTCCATTTTTAAATCCTATAGTTACAAATGAAGCTTTATTAGGTGCTTTTTCAGGAGATACCGTTCTTTGAAAAAGAAACTCAGGAGCTGAATTTTTTGGGTTTTCTAAAACCTTACCTTCAGTTGATGTGTGATATAAATTATCATCAATAGAAAAAGGAGGAGCACCTTTTTTATCTGTAGGAATTGGAATATGATTTTTTTTTGCATATTTAATTAAATCCGTTCTAGAGTTTAATTTCCATATTCTCCACGGTGCAATAATTTTTACTTTTGGCCCGAAGTAATGATATCCTAATTCAAATCTTACTTGATCATTTCCTTTTCCAGTTGAACCATGTGAAACAGCATAAGCACCAAATTTTTTAGCAACAGCAATTTGACGTTTTGCAATTAAAGGTCTTGCAATTGAAGTACCCAATAAATAAACACCCTCATAAATTGCGTGTCCTCTAATCATTGGAAAGACATAGTCTTTTACAAATGTATCTTTTAAATCTTCAATAATGATATTTTTAACACCTAGTCTTTTAGCATTTTTTATAATTTTTTTTCTATTAATTTCTTGCCCAACATCTGCAGTATAACAAATAACTTCTGCATCATAATTTTCTTGTAGCCACTTTAAAATAATAGAAGTGTCTAGTCCGCCAGAATAAGCAAGTACAATCCTCTTTTTTGATTTCATTTACTTAGCTACAATTTGCTTTTGTGGCATTATAAGCTTTAGTAAACCCTAGTAGAGAATAGTGATCAATTGTTGAAGAGCCGTTTTGTGTATTGCCTGTGACCATTATTCTTGAACCTCTCTTCATAGTTTTAATCATTTTAATCTCAAGTTTAGTATTAGTCATCCATGCAAATCTTTCTTGAAGAATATCAAATTTGTATTTATTTTTTCCAGATTTAGCTATTACAGAATTTTTATTATTAAACTCATAACCACCAGTAACACTTATTTCATTTGTTATTTTTTCCCCTGGTCTAAAGCTAATAAATAACCTCGCTTCTCTTGATTCTTTTTTGGGTGATTGTAAAATAGGTTTTGATTGAGCAAAACAAACTTTGCCTGAATCAGAATTTACAACATAAGTTTCCCAGTCTTTATGTGTTCCCATTTTTTTCACTTCTTCAGCATTAACCTGGCTGATAAAAGTAGTAACAAAAATTATGATTATAAAATTTTTAATTATGGACATGGGTTAGGGTAAATTTTTTGTACATCATTTATTTTTTTAATTACATCATCACTTAAATTTATATTTACACTTTCTATGTTTGTTTTCAACTGCTCCATTGTAGTAGCACCAATGATGACAGATGTAACAAATGGCTGAATTTCTAAAAACTTTAAAGACATTTGTGCTAAATCCAAACCATGTTTCTTTGATATTTCATAATATAGCTCAATAGCTTTTTCAGCATTTTGATTATTATATCTAGACCAAAAGTCACCATCTCTTTCCATTCTAGAGTTTTTTGGTAATTGTTTATTTCTATATTTTCCAGATAAATAACCACATGCAAGAGGTGAGTATGCAAGCAATCCTGCTTGCTCTCTAATAGACATTTCTGCAAGTCCAATCTCATAAGTTCTATTAAGTAAATTATAAGGATTTTGAACTGAGAGCATTCTTGGTAAATTTTTATCTTTTGAAAGCTCTAAATATTTAGATAATCCCCATGGTGTTTCATTTGATACACCAACGTGTTTAATTTTTCCTTGATCAATGAATTTTTTTAAATTTCCTAAAATATCTTCAAACCTAGTCCATTCATTACTATCATCATGTTCATAACCCAGCTTACCAAAAAAATTTGTTTTTCTTTCTGGCCAATGTAATTGATACAAATCAATACAATCAGTTTTTAATCTTCTTAAACTTCCCTCAAGTGCTTCTGTAATATTCTTTTCTCCAAATTGATTTCCACCACCTCTTACATACTCTCGCATTGGGCCACAAACTTTTGAAGCTAAAATTACTTTGTCTCTTTTTTTTGTTTTTTCAAACCAGTTACCAATAATAGTCTCGGTATGACCAAAAGTTTCTTCTCTTGGAGGAACAGAATAAATTTCTGCGGTATCCCAAAAGTTTACACCCTGATTTAAAGCATAATCCATCTGTTCAAAACCCTCTTTTTGGGTATTTTGTTCACCCCAAGTCATAGTACCAAGACAAATAGTGCTTACTTTTAAATCTGTATTTCCTAATTTTTTATAATTCATGATTATTTCAACCTTATTAAGACATCTTGAAATAATAGTAAAAGGCTATTATATAATACACATGGAATTCAATAAACAAAACATACTAAATAAAGTAAAAGAAGCACAGCAATCAACAGTAGTAATGGATGAGGGCTTAAGAGCCTATATGTTAAAAGTCTATAACTACATGGCTTCTGGTATTTTGTTAACAGGACTTGTGTCTTTAATATTTTTTAAATTATCTGTCGTAACAGATGCTAATGGATCAATTACAGCATTAACGAGCTTAGGAAATACAATATTTCTTTCAGGCTTTAAATGGATAGTAATGCTTGCTCCACTTGGAATAGTTTTTTACATGAGCGCTAGGATTAATAAAATGACAGCTTCAGCTGCTCAAACAACTTTTTGGGTTTTTGCATCTTTAATGGGGCTATCTTTATCTTCAATATTCTTAGTTTATACTGGAGCAAGTATTACTAGAGTGTTCTTTATTACCTCAATCACTTTTGGTGCAATGAGCATCTATGGCTACACAACTAAAAGAGATCTTACAAAACTAGGATCATTTTTAATGATGGGCTTAATTGGTATTATTGTGGCATCAGTAGTTAATATGTTTATGAAATCTTCAATGATGGATTTTGTAATTTCAATTTTAGGTGTTCTAATTTTTGTAGGCCTTACTGCTTATGATACTCAGAAAATTAAAAATATGTATGCAGCAAGCGATACAGGTGAGTTGATGGGTAAAAAAGCTGTAATGGGTGCTTTAACTCTTTACCTAGACTTTATAAATTTATTTATAATGTTGTTAAGATTATTTGGGCAAAGACGATAGTCTTTATTATTTCTTAAGGTTTTTCCAATTTGTATTTTTAAATAAAATTTCTAGATCAAAAGAATTTTTTAAAACTTTACCGTTAGAATCTGTAATTAAATACTTTAAATTTTTATTACTAGGTTTAAAATTTTTACAAATTTTATACAAAGCATTTTCTGCTGCATTTTTAAAGACACTAAAACTAACCTGTCTGTTAGAAATATTTAGACCATAGTCTTTCCATGATCCTTCAGAGACCATTTTTGCATATAGATCTAAAATGATTTTAAGTTCATTTTTTTCAAAAAATTGTCTTTCTTCTATTTGTTTGTGAGGATTATTTACGACTAGCTTTAAGTTTCTATTCATCAAGTTTGTGTTTATTAATCAATGATATCTGAAATGCTGTAAAAATAAGGGTTATTGGTAACATTCCCCATACCTTAAAGTTAACCCAAAACTCCTCTGTTTGCGTTCTCCAGACGCATTCATTGAGGATTGCAAGGAAGAAGAAAAAGTACATCCATCTTTTGTTTAATAGTTCCCAACCTATATTAGTTAGGGCAATTGATTTACCCATAATCTTTTTCAGGACAGGTTCTTTTGTAAAATATTTTCCAAAATATAAAGCTAAAGCAAATAAAATATTTATGATTGTCGGTTTTACATAAAGAAAAACTGGATCATTAAAATAAATTGTTAGACCCCCAAAAAATGTAATTAAGACACCACTTATTAAAGGCATCATAGGTATTTTTTTCTCAAAAAACCAAACAACAGCTAGTGCAATTAATGTTGCAACTATAAGTGGAGGAATCGCAACTGCTAGATTCTTGTCATTATTATAATAATAATAAAAAAATATAGCTAAAGGCCCGAAGTCTGTTGTAAATTTAAGAAAAGATTTATTCACTTGACAGATATTAACATAATAAAAAAAATATAAATGTTTTTTATTGATTTTTATTTTTAAACCCCCATATTAATAACAATGGCAATTCAAAAAGCAAAATTTTCAATAGGAGACATTGTAAAACATAAACACTTTGAGTTCAGAGGTGTAATTTATGATGTGGATTTCGAATTTAATAACTCTGAAGAATGGTATCAATCTATTCCAAAAAATGTACGTCCTAGAAAAGATCAGCCTTTTTATCATCTGTTAGCTGAAAATGATGAAATTACATATGAAGCCTATGTTTCAGAACAAAACCTTCTTATGGACGATTCAGAAGATCCAATTAAACACCCTTTAATTGAAGAGATTTTTTCAGGTAAAAGAGGTTCTAGCTACTTTAAGCCCTCCAATTAATTCTTTTTTCAAACACAATTAATTCAAATCTTTGACATATATAGTTGTTATCTTTAATTATGTTCTGATCAAGAGTGTTAAATAACGTTTTTATCATTATTGACTCCCTCTGCATTCTTGATCAGGATGACCTTCCATAATAAAAACTAAATTATCTTTTTTTAATATATATAATTTAAAAATGTTTAAATATTTTGAGCCTAATAAAATTTTTGCAATAACCTCTAAAGCACCAAAGTACGTTCTATTTTTATTTATTATTGTCTTATCAATTGGTTTAACTGAAGCCCTTATACTTTCACCTGAAGATTATAAACAAAGTGATGCAGTAAGAATTATGTATGTTCATGTACCAGCTGCATGGATATCACTTGGAATATTTACAAGTTTAGCTTTTTTGTCTGTTGGAAGTTTTGTTTTTAAAAATAAAAATTTTGCATTAATTGCTAAAAGTTTAGCACCTTCGGGATTTATTTTTAACATCATTGCATTAGTTACAGGTTCAATTTGGGGAAAACCAACTTGGGGTACTTGGTGGGCTTGGGATGCTAGAATAACCTCTATGTTAATTTTAGCTTTGTTTTATGGAATGTATTTATTGGCTTGGAGAATTTATGAGGACAAAGAGCAAGTAGTAAAGGTTACTTCTTTGATTGCAATTTTAGGAGTGGTAAATGTTCCCATCATTAAATTTTCTGTTGATTGGTGGAACACGTTACATCAACCAGCTTCAATTAATATTTTATCAACCAACACAGCAATTCACCCATCAATGTTAGTCCCATTAGGTATTATGACTGCGGCATTTGCCCTTTTTTCATTACTCATTTTTTTGATGAAATATAATACCGAACTGATAAAAGTTAAAAATAAAGGATTAGATAGATTATGATTAATGAAATAATTTCAATGAATGGATACGGAGCTTACGTATGGTCAGCTTTTTCATTTACATTGATTAGTTTTACAGCCCTGTACTTTGTAACTAAATTACAGCTTTCAAAAGAGCAAAAAAGATTTGTTTCTAAATTTGGGTCTCTAAATGTTGAGAAAGCTAGAGCTGCAAGATCACAAAATATTAATAGAGAAATATTATCCAATACATCAAATATTTAACCAATTAACCATGTATGGTAAAAAGGTTAAATTACGATTTGTATTCTTAGCTTTAATCTTAGCCTCAGTAATTTTAACAGTTTTTTTAGTTTTACAATCATTAAAAGAAAACGTTGTATATTTTCAGTCTCCGTCTGAAATAAAATCTTTAATAGAATTAAATAAAAAAAAAATAAGAGTGGGTGGGATGGTTAAAGAACAATCAATTTTTATAGATTCTGATAAAGTTAATTTTGTTATTACTGACTTTAAAAATGAAATTAATGTTGTCTATACAGGGGCAGTTCCCAATTTATTTGCTGAAGGAAAAGGAGTAGTTGCTGAAGGTTTTTTAAAAGATAAGAATTATTTTACAGCTACTAAAATTTTAGCAAAACATGATGAAAATTATATGCCCCCAGAAGTTAAAGAAGCTATAGGAGATAAATAAATTGTTAGCTAATCAGATAGGTTATTATTCTTTAATTTTAGGGTTACTACTTTCAGTGTTACTTTGTGGAGTTTCAATTAAAGACTTTAATAAAATTAATAAACAGATTAACCAAAATATATTATCTCTATCATTTCTACAGTTGGTTTTTGTAATCGTGAGTTTTGTGAGTTTGATTATATCTTTTATAAACTCAGATTTTAGTAATGAGACAGTCTTTAATAACTCTCACACAACCAAACCATTATTCTATAAAATCTCAGGAACTTGGGGAAACCATGAAGGAAGCTTATTATTATGGTTATTAGTATTAACTTTGTTTATTTTTCTATTTTTAATTAAATCAAGAGAGCAGCCCAAAAAATATAGAATTTTAACTTTATTATTTCAGCAAATAATAATTATTGGGTTTTTTCTATTTGTATTAATGACATCTAATCCTTTTAATTATTTATTTCCAATTCCCAATGAAGGCCTTGGTCTTAATCCAATTTTACAAGATCCAGCTTTAGCAATTCATCCCCCAATTTTATATTTAGGTTATGTTGGTACCTCTATAATATTTTCATCATCCCTTGCGGCAGTTACACATAATTATGTCACTAAAGAATGGGGACAGCATATTAAAAAATGGATTTTAGTTTCTTGGATTTTTCTAACTATAGGAATTATGCTTGGATCAATTTGGGCATATTATGAGTTAGGATGGGGAGGTTTTTGGTTTTGGGACCCAGTTGAAAATGTTTCTTTAATGCCGTGGCTAACATTAACTGCATTGTTACATTGCATTGTCGTGTTAGAAAGAAGAGCTGCACTAACATCTTGGGTAGTCATATTATCTATTACCACTTTTACCCTAAGTATGTGTGGAACTTTTTTAGTAAGATCTGGAATATTAAATTCTGTACACACATTTGCTAATGATCCTGCAAGAGGTATTTTTATATTAATATTTTTATTTGCATTAATTCTCTTATCGTTAGGAATATTTTTTATATTTCACAAAGAAAACAACAAAAACTCAAATAATTTCTTTTGGCTTAGCAGAGAAACTTCCATCTTAATAAACAATTGGTTTATGATGTATTTTTTATCTGTTGTTTTAATAGGTACAGTATATCCAATTTTTCTAGATGTAATATCTAGTGAAAAAATATCAGTAGGGCCTCCTTTTTATCAAAAACTAATCGTTCCTTTTTTAATACCATTTCTATTATTTATGTCTATTGGGCCACGACTTAAATGGATTAAATCAAAAATTGAAAACAAGAACTCACTTATTATCACGTTTGCAATTTCTGTAATGTTAACTTTTTTTATTATTAAAAATTTAACCACTGACTTACTTTTCTATACAATTTTAATTTCTGCTGCTTTTTTTCTATTCTTTACAACTTTAAAAGAATTGTTCATTAAAAAATTTAATAGTATTTCTCAAACTGTTTCACACTTTGGGTTTAGTTTGTTAATATTAAGTATTCTGTTTAACAGCATTTTATCCTCAGAAATTATAACCAACATAAAAATTGGTGAAAGATATGATTATAATAAAAGTGAAATTTTTTTTAAAAAAATAGATGAAAGAAAAGAAAGTAACTTTAAATCCATTATCGCTTCTTTTGAGATAAAAGACAAAAATGGAAAAACCATTGAATTAAAACCAGAGATTAGAATTTATAATCAGCCTGTAATTATTACTAGTGAAGCAGACATAAAAACTACACTATTAGAAGATAAGTTTTTAGTAATGAATCTTGTAAAGGGTAATGAATATTTTAACATTAGATATCAAGTAAAACCATTTATGGTGTGGATATGGATATCAGTTTTACTACTAAGTCTTGGTGGATTAATGAATTTATTTAAAAGAAAGATATGAAAAATAAGTTTAGCTTATTTGTCGTAGTTATTTTTTTTAGCTTTTGTTTTGTTATTTTTTATAAAGGATTAAATACTCCAAACACCTATACCCCAAAGGTTAATGAAAAAAGAAATATACCAACCTTTAAAGCTAAAGACTTTTATTCAAATAGTTATATAAACTCAGATAAAATTTTTGAAGAGAGCATTTTTTATATTGTAAATATTTGGGCATCCTGGTGTGTGCCTTGTAGAGCAGAGCACCCTTTATTAATGCAACTAAGTAAAAATCAATCGATTATATTAATTGGATTAAATTATAGAGACAATTTTAATAATGCAAAAAAATTTATTGATGACTTTGGCAACCCATACTCTAGAATTTTAATTGATAAAGATGGAACTTTAGGAGTTGAGTTTGGAGCTTATGGTGTTCCTGAAACTTTTTTAATAGATAAGAATAAAGCTATAATTAAAAAATTTGTTGGTCCAATCAATCAAGAAATTGTTAATGAAATTAAATTAATTATTAAATGAAAATTTTAAAAATATTTATAATCCTATTTTTAGCCACAAGCTTTTTTGAGTTAAAATCAGATGAAGCAAATGATATTTTAAAAAATAAAATTTTAAAAAATATTCGTTGTTTAATTTGTCAAGGTCAGTCAGTATACGATTCTGAATCTGAATTTTCTTCTAGTATTAAACTAATCGTTGATAGAAAAATTAATGAAGGATTAAAGGAAAAACAAATATACCAATTTTTAAGAGAAAAGTATGGTGATTGGGTAATTTTTGATCCCCGGTTAAACAAAAATACTTATGTTTTATGGTTATTACCATTGTTGTTATTTTTGTTTGGTGGTGCAATAATATTCAAAAAATTAAAAAATAAAAAAAAACTGTAGTATATTAATTTAAACTGATATTATTACCAAAATCATGAAAATAATCATTTATTTACTGACTTTTTTTACAATGTTTTTTTCACCGCTATTAAGTGAGGGAAAAAATAAATTTAATAGTGACCATCAGTACAATTTTTTTATTGGAAATTTTGATTTTAGTGATGATAAACAGGCGGCCTTACTTTTTGGATTTCAGCACCAAAATGAGTCATTAGAAAGAGACACTTTTTTAGGAAACATTTCTCCTATCACGGGGGGGTTTATTACAGAAAATTCTGCAGCTTATATTTATTCAGGTATAGAATGGAATATTAAAATGGGTGCTTTTGACTTTACACCTAGTTTTGCACCAGGCTTATATCACGAAGGTGATGGAAAAGATTTGGGACACGTTCTAGAATTTAAAACTGAAATCCAACTTTCATATGGTTTGTCAGAAAACACAAGCTTTGGTGTTTCTTACAACCATGTATCCAATGCAAGTATAGGGGACAAAAACCCTGGTGCAAATAGTTACGCATTTAATTTTTTAAAAAGATTTTAGTATATTTTAATGAGTCTAGAAAATTGTTATAATTTTAGTGATTTTAGAAAGTTAGCAAAAAAAAAATTACCTTCACCTATTTTTCATTACATTGATGGTGGAGCTGATGATGAAAAAACTTTAAAAAGAAATACTGAATCTTTTGATGACTGTGACTTAATTCCCAATATTCTTGCTAGTGTTGGTAAGCCAGATCTTTCAACGACTGTTTTTGGAAAAAAAATTGATATGCCAATTTTTCTTTCACCAACTGCAATGCAAAGACTTTACCATCATGAAGGAGACAAGGCTTCAGCTAGAGCTGCTGAAAAATTCGGAACCTTTTATAGTATGTCTACTATGGCCAATAATACGATTGAAGAGGTTGCTGCTATTTCAAATGGACCAAAATTATTTCAATTATATGTTCATAAAGATCAATCAATTACTGATGATCTAATAGATAGATGTAAAGTGTCTGGTTTTAATGGTATGTGTTTAACTGTTGACACATTAGTTGCTGGAAATAGAGAAAGAGATCATAGAACTGGTTTTACCACTCCTCCAAAATTGACACTTCAAAGTTTAATGAGTTTTGCTATGAGACCTGAATGGGTATTTAATTATTTTATTCATAAAAAATTTGAATTATCCAATGTTAAAAATAAAACAGATAAAGGAACAAATATTTCAAAATCAGTTATAGAATATATTAATGAGCAATATGATCCTGCTATGAATTGGAAGGATGCTGAATACTGTGTAAAAAGATGGAACGGTCCATTTGCTCTTAAAGGTGTAATGTCAGTTGAAGATGCAAAAAGAGCAATAGATATTGGTTGTACAGCAATAATGATTTCAAATCATGGAGGTAGACAATTAGATGGTTCAAGATCACCCTTTGACCAAGTTAATGCAATTAGAGAGGCTGTTGGAGATAAATTAGAGATTATTTTAGATGGTGGTGTACGACGTGGAACTCATGTTTTAAAGGCTTTGGCAGCTGGTGCAACAGCATGCAGTTTTGGAAAAATGTTTCTATTTGCTTTAAGTGCTGGAGGTCAACCTGGTGTAGAACGTTTATTACAAAACATGCATGATGAAATTAATAGAAACATGGTATTAATGGGTTGTAAAAATTTGACAGAGTTAGATGCATCAAAATTAATCTATAGAAAATAATTTTTACTTATTAAAATTAGTTATAAAAAAAATACATTAAAATAAAAAATAATAGCAGTAAAGTAAGTTATGAAACTTGCAAAAAATTTAGAAAGATTAGGAACAGAAACTGCATTCAGTGTTTTAGCTGAAGCTAAAGCATTAGAGGCTAAAGGCAATCCAATGATTCACTTAGGTCTAGGCCAGCCTGATTTTAAAACACCAAAACATGTTGTTGAAGCTGCAAAAAAAGCTTTAGATGATGGTCATCATGGGTATGTAATGTCTAACGGTATTCCAGAGTGTAGACAAGCTGTAACAAGATGGATTAAAAAACGTTATAGTGTTGATGTAGATTTTGAAAGAATTCTGATCATGCCAGGTGGAAAACCTACAATGAGTTATGCTATTCAATGTTTTGGAGAACCAGGTGCTGAAATAATTCACCCTACACCTGCTTTTCCAATATACGAGTCTATGATTAATTATACTGGCTCAACATCTGTACCTTATGATTTAACTGAAGATAAAGATCTTAAATTTAATCCTGAAAAAATTTTATCACTAATCACTGATAAAACTAGATTGTTAGTATTAATTAATCCAAACAATCCAACAGGAAGTTTTGTGGAAAAAGCAGATATAGATGTATTGGCAGAAGGTCTTAAAAAACATCCACACGTAACTATATTAAGTGATGAAATTTATAGTAGACAAATTTTTGATAATAAAGAGATGCCTTCATTTTTTAATTATCCTGAGTTAAGAGAAAGATTGATTGTTTTAGAAGGTTGGAGCAAAGCATATTCTATGACAGGGTGGAGACTTGGATGGAGTTTTTGGCCAAAAGAACTAGTGCCACATGTAAATAAACTTTTAATTAACAGTGTTTCATGTGTAAATGCGGCAGCACAATTTGCAGGAATTGCAGCATTGGATGGTCCTGATGACTCAATTAATGAAATGATGGTGAAGTTTACAGAAAGAAGAAAACTAATTCATGAAGGTTTAAATAGTCTACCAGGGATAGAGTGCAGTCTGCCAGGTGGTGCTTTTTATGCATTTCCAAAAGTAATAGGAACTGGAATGAATGGTTCAGAATTTGCAAAAAAATGCATGCATGAAGCGGGAGTGGCAATAGTGCCAGGGACAGCTTTTGGTAAAACTTGCCAAGATTATGTAAGATTTAGCTTTGCAGCGTCACAAGACAACATATCTAACGCATTGGAAAATATTAAAAAAATGCTAGGCTAAGACTAATGAGTGAATTAGTTCTGCCAAAGATAGATAAAGCAACGATAAATAAAAAAGAATATATTTTTAAAAATCTTGCAAAAATTATAAATCCAGAAAATGTCCTAAGTCATGCGGATGAAATCAAGCCGTATGAAACTGATGCACTTGCCGCATACACACAAACACCATTAGCAGTGGTGATGCCAGAAAATACTGAAGAAGTAAGCAATATCTTAAAGTTTTGCTATAAAGAAAATATTAAAGTTGTACCAAGAGGAGCTGGTACTGGCCTTTCAGGGGGAGCTCTACCCTTAAATGATGCAATTTTATTAAGTCTTGGGAAATTTAATAAAATTATTGAAATTGATTTTGAAAATAAATGTGTAGTAACCCAGCCTGGAGTAACAAATTTAGGAATAACACATGCTGTACAACATAAAAATTTTTATTATGCACCAGATCCATCAAGTCAACTTGCATGTTCAATAGGCGGTAATGTTGCTGAAAATTCTGGAGGCGTTCATTCTCTAAAATATGGAACAACAACTAATAATATTTTAGGTGTTGAGATGGTAATGATGGATGGAACAGTTTGTAGAGTCGGTGGAAAAACCCTTGATCAAGAAGGATATGATCTGATGGGATTAATTTGTGGTTCAGAGGGATTATTAGGAGTGATTACTGAAGTGACAGTTAAAATTTTAAAAAACCCTCAAGTAGTTAAAGCAGCACTAATAGGATTTCCAACAATTGAAGAAGGTGGAAATGCAGCATCAGAAATAATTTCGAGTGGAATTGTTCCAGCGGGTATGGAGATAATGGATAAAGCTTTGATAGAGGCAACAGATAACTTTAGTAAAGCAGGTTATCCACGAGATGCAGAACTTTTATTGATTGTAGAACTAGATGGAACTGAATCTGAGGTAGATGAATTATTAAAACAAGTGAGAAGTATTTGTGAAAAAAATAATTGTTCAAGTTTAAAGTTAAGTAAAAATGAAAAAGAAAGATTATCATTTTGGGCGGGTAGAAAAGCAGCATTTCCAGCATGTGGAGCTATGGCACCAGATTATTATTGTATGGACGGATCCATTCCTAGAGGAAAACTTGCGGAAGCTCTAATTGAAATAAAAAGACTTTCTGAAAAATACAAATTACCTGTAGCAAATTGCTTTCATGCAGGAGATGGAAATTTACATCCATTAATAATGTTTGATGGAAGTGATAAAGAACAACTAAGAAAAACAGAGGAATTTGGAGCTGAGATACTAAAAACTTGCGTAAGATTAGGGGGAGTTATAACTGGGGAGCATGGGGTTGGAGTTGAAAAAAGAGAACTAATGTGTGAGATGTTTAATAATACTGATATTCAACAACAATTAGATATTAAAAAATCGCTAGACGAAAAAAATTTATTAAATCCTGGAAAAGTTTATCCAATATTAAGAAAATGTGCAGAGGAAGGAAGGGTACATGTCCATAGAAATGAAGAAAAATTCCCAGATCTTCCAAGATTCTAACAATACTTATTATCCAGATGACGAACTACAAGTTTCAAATGTAGTTAAGGAGCTTTACAAAAAAAATCAACCAACAGAAATAATTGGCACAGGCTCAAAAAACTTTATAGGTAACAGAATACAATCAGCAAAAAAACTATCTCTTTCAAAAGTATCAGGAATAGTTGAATATTTACCTGAAGAGCTTTACATAAAAGTCAAAGCAAACACTCCATTAGAATTGGTTGAAAAGGAGTTAGAAAAAAATAATCAAGAACTTGCTTTTGAGCCTATTGATTTTGGATTTATTGAAAATGGAAAATCAGACAAAGGTACTATAGCGGGTCATTTAGCTTGTAATTTTGCTGGGTCCAGAAGATTTAAAGTGGGAAGCTTAAGAGATCATATTTTAGGTTTTAGAGGTGTAAATGGCAAGGGAGATATAATTAAATCAGGTGGAACAGTTGTAAAAAATGTTACAGGTTATGATCTATCAAAACTAGTCACAGGATCTTTCGGAACTTTAGTTGCTTTAACTGAAATAACATTAAAAGTTTTACCTAAAAAAAAACTATCTAATACAATTACAATTTATACTGATGATAAAAAATTAGTTAAAGATTTATTCGAAAAAATTTCTAGCTCAAGCAGTGAAGTCTCAGGAGCCGTTTATATTCCCGAAGAACCAAAAGATGAAAATTATGACCAAAATAAAGAAATGGTTTTTAAATTTAATGACTTAAAATATAAAGGGTCATTTTTAGCGTTAAGAATAGAAGGAGATAAAATCTCAATAGATGAAAAATTAAAAGCTCTAACATTTGAACTTGAGCTTAGTAAATTGAATACAATAATTTTGGATGTTCATCAATCAATACCATTTTGGAAAAAAATAAATAATCTTGAGATATTTAAACAAACAAAAAATAACCTTTTAAGAGTAGTGGTACCCCCCTCAAAAGGTCCTAAGTTGATGCAATTCCTGGGTAGTAATTATAAATATTACATTGATTGGTGTGGCTCATTGTATTGGATAGAAGTTCAGTCAAAAAAAAATTCTAAGGTTAGTGATATTAAAAAATTAACTAAGGAGTTGGGTGGTTATTTAACTATCATAAAGACATCGAGAGAATATGATTATGAAGAAACGATTTTTACAATAGATGATACAAGACTTTTAATATCAGAAAAGATTAAAAAAAGTTTTGATCCTAAAAGAATTTTTAATCCAGGAAAAATGTATAGAGGAATTTAATGCAAACAAATTTTACACAAAAACAATTAAAAGACAGTAATAACGCTGCAACAGAAAAAATATTTAAAAAATGTGTTCATTGTGGTTTTTGCAATGCAACTTGCCCAACCCATCAAATATTTGGTGATGAATTAGATGGACCAAGAGGAAGAATTTATTTGATTAAAGATATGTTAGAAAATCAAAAAAAACCAACTGCAAAAACAGTAAAACACATAGATAGATGTCTATCTTGCTACAGCTGCATGACTACCTGCCCTGCTGGAGTAAATTATATGCATATAATTGATCATGGTAAAAAATATATTGAAAAAAATTATGAAAGATCTTTTTTTGATAGAACAATTAGGAGTTTTTTATCAGTAGTATTACCAAATACAGGATACTTTAGGTTAGCAAGTTATATGGTTAAATTAGTTAAACCCTTTAAGTTTTTAATGCCAACAAAAATAAAAGATATGATTAATTTAATGCCAACAAGCTTTCCTAAAAAAACCATAAAACGAAAAGAAGTTTATGCTGTAAGTGGAAAAAATAAAATTGCAAAAGTTGTTCTTTTAACAGGATGTGTTCAAAAAGAAATTTCTCCACAAATAAATGAAGCGACTATTAGACTTTTAAACAGACATGGTGTTGAGGTAATTGTTCCAAAAAAAATTAGATGTTGTGGCTCTTTAAATCATCATTTGGGAAAAGAAGATAATGCCCACCAAGATTTTATAAACAATATTAATACTTGGTATGAAGAACACTTAAAAGGTAACTTAGATGCCATTTTATCTAACACTTCTGGTTGTGGAACTACGATGAAAGACTATGGTTTTATTTTTAAAGACAATGAAAAAATGAGAAAAAAAGCTAAAGTTATTTCTGATTTAACAAAAGATGTATCTGAATATTTAAATGAAAATTTAAAACTAAATTTTAAATCAAAAGAAAAAAAATATAAGATTGCTTATCATTCTGCATGCTCGATGCAACATGGGCAAAAAGTACACAATCAGCCTATGGAATTACTAACGAAAACAAGTAATGAAATTATGGAAATTCCAGAGGGACACATCTGCTGCGGATCTGCTGGAACTTACAATATTTTACAAACTGAAATTGCAAAAGAATTACTAAGCAAAAAAGTAAAAAATATTGAAAGTTTGAAGCCAGATTTTATCTCTACAGGGAATATAGGTTGTATTACCCAAATTGCTAATGGAACCAAAACTCCAATTTTACATACCATTGAGATACTAGATTGGTATACTGGTGGTCCAAAACCAAAGATATTACAAAAGAATTAACTATGAAAAAAATTATAATTACGAGAAGATTATTAAAAGAGTCTGAGGAAAAAGCTACAAAAACATTTGAAGTAAAACTAAATAGTAATGACGAGTTATATTCTCAGTCAAAACTTATCGAGTTAAGTGAAGGCCATGATGCAATATTAACTTCTTTAACAGATAAGATGGATGAAGATACTATAAACAAACTACCTGACAGTATTAAGATAATTTCTAATTTTGCAGTTGGTTTTGGAAATATTAATTTAGAAGCAGCTAAAAAAAGAGGAATAGCAGTAACTAATACGCCAGAAGTTTTATCAGACGCTACAGCAGAGATTGGAATTTTATTAATTCTTGGAGCATGCAGAAGAGTCCCTGAAGGTATTCAAGCTGCAAAAGAAAGTAACTGGAAATGGTCAGCAGATTATTTGATAGGAAAACAGTTAACAGGTTCAAGACTTGGAATCTTAGGTATGGGAAGAATAGGACAAAAGATTGCAAAAATTGCAAAATCTTTAGGTATGATTATTCATTATCATAACAGATCAAAACTAAGTGAAGAAAAAGAAAATGATGCAATTTATCACGACAGCATCAAAAGTCTTTTTCAAGTTTCAGATGTATTGTCAATTTGTTGTCCTGCAACAAAAGAAACAGAAAATTTAATTAATAAAGAAACATTAGAATATTTTCCAACAGGTGCTGTTATAACGAATGTAGCTCGTGGAGATATTATTGATGATGAAGCTTTAATTGATGCACTAAATAGAAGAAAAATTTATGCAGCAGGATTGGATGTTTATAAGGGTGAGCCAAATTTAAATCCTGGTTATCTTAAAATAAAAAGTGCATTTATATTACCCCATCTTGGAAGCTCGACTAAACACACAAGAACAGCAATGGGTAATTTGGCCATAGACAATATTGATGAGTTTTTCAAAACAGGTAATTGTACAAATAAAGTAAACTAATTTCTTTGTAAGTTTCAATTATGAACAAAGTTATTCTGCCAAAAAAAAAAGCGATAACTATATTTTTAGTATTTGCCCTTGGTTATTATATCTCTAATTTATTAAGAGCAATTACAGCAACTATTTCACCTAATCTTATATCCGAGTTTAATTTATCAGCTGGTGATCTAGGACTTCTAGGTGGTGGATATTTTTTGGGATTTGCATCTGTTCAAATTCCACTTGGATATCTATTAGATAGCAAAGGTCCAAAAAAAATAGTTTCATACTTTTTATTAATTGCAATCGTAGGAATAATTTCATTTTCCTTGTCACAAAATTTTACTTCTCTTTTAATTTCAAGAATTTTAATTGGAGTAGGTGTTGGAGCATGTTTAATGGGACCGTTAACTGCTTATAGAGTTTGGTTTCAAGACGAGACCCAACAAAGAGCAAATTCGTGGATGTTAATGACTGGTGCGATAGGAATGTTATCCTCTAGTTTGCCAGTACAATTTTTTTTACCAATAATAGGATGGAGATCAATATTTGGAGTTTTGGCAATTCTAACTCTTTTAAGTATTGTGTTGATTATTATTTTTATTCCCAATTGGAACAACGAAAATATTCAAAATACATATAATGATAAAGGTTCTTTAAAAGAAGTATGGCAGAATAAATTTTTTAAAAGTTTAGTGCCAATGGGTTTTTTTAATTATGGTGGTTTATTTGCTATCCAAACTTTATGGGCAGGACCGTGGATGGTTAAAGTATCTGGGTATACTCCAGAAGAAAGCGCAAATGGTTTGTTTATTATTTATCTATCCTTACTTTTCTCTTTTTTAATTTGGGGGTATTTTGTTCCAAAATTTTCTAAAAATGTTTCTGATGCAATTAGATTGCTAAAATTTGGTGCACCAATAAACTTAGTAGTATTAGCCTTCATAATTTATCTAGGACCAAAAGCGGGAGCATTTCATTGGGCATTTTTTGCAGTAAGTTCAGTATTTTTATCTTTAAGTCAGCCTGCCGTCGGAATGGTTTTTTCACTTTCGAATGCTGGAAAAGCACTGACTTCTTTTAATTTGCTTCTTTTTATTGGGGCATTTGCACTTCAATGGATTATTGGTGTTATTATTGATCTTACAATGAATTTGGGGTTTTCAGAAATTTCAGGCTTTAGATTTGCAATGGTATTTTTTTTATTAACCTCTTTATTCTCTTACCTTTTTTTCTTAACAAAAAATTCTAAAAATTAATTTTATTGTAAGTGTTTGTATATTGTAGTTCGTGAAACACCAAGTTTTCGAGAAACTGCACTAATATTTCCAGTTTCTAAAAAAGTAGATCTAATCAAAATGCATCTATCTTTCTTAAATTTTGAATCTTCACAATTATTACATGAATAAGTTTTTATTTTAATTTCTGATTCTTTGGATATTTTTTTTGTAAAATTTTGACTTTTTATTATAAAAACAGATGAGCCCAAATGATCAGAAATTTTTATTATTTTATTTTGTAAAAGTTCATTTGCTATTGAAGAAAATGAACTTGTAAAAATATTATTAAAATTTTCGTTCTTTAATGTTACTAACCCATGCAACATTATTCTTGCATTAGAATTTGAGCCAACAACAAATCCATCACCATTAATTGCAAGCATACCAACACTATTTGTACTTAGATATTCCTGACGTGGATGGAATGATAAAATTAATTCATTTTTAAATTGATTTACAAATAACTTTGTTTCAATACTTTTTGTAGCAAGTTTAACTAGCGCTAAGGTATGCTGCTCTCTTGAATGCACATCGGTAGAAGCATCTATTATACCTATTGTTTTACCTTCGTGATTTAGTATTGGACTTGCAAAGCAAGATAATTTTCCATGGGACTCAAAAAAATGTTCCTTACCTGAAACTATAGAGTCTTTATTGAGAGTTACAACTTGTCCCAATCCATTTGTACCTCCAATTTCTTCTCTCCAAATTGAACCTGGTATTACAATTTTCCCAACATCAGTCTTAAGGCAGGTTTTATCATAAATAGTATCCATAACTGATCCAGTGCTGTCAGAATATGCCACCATAAAATTTGTCCCAGCGATTTGTGAATATAGAAGCTCAAGTTCAGGGTTAACTAATCTTCTAATATATTCATTTTTTTCTTTAAGTTCATCAAGCTCTTTAGAAGTAAGAACGGTTCTTCTTGGGTCTTTAAGTGGATCTAGTCCAGATGAAATACATCTCTTCCAACTATCAGAAATATCTTTATCAATCAAAGAAGGTAAAAAACCTCTTCTTTTAGTAAGATCAGAAAACTCTTTTTCAACAGAAACTAAATTTGACATATCTTATTTTAAGACTTTATTAAAAATGAACAACCAACCAAGAGTTGTATTTTGTTAACTTTCTGAACACTTTTTTGTCCGATTGACTCTCTCTTATCATCCATATTGGATAGGGTTTGTAATTAAAAATAATAATAAACTAAAGAATAGAGAGAAATTATGAAGGCACAAGTTTTACACAAATATAATCCAAAAATGGATGAAAAAGTTTGGGTTACTGAGCAAGAGATGCCAGATCCAAAATTAGAAAAATCATCAGATGTTATTGTTAAAATTGGTGCTGCAGGAGTTTGTAGAACTGATTTACACATTATTGAAGGTGTTTGGGAACATATTCAAGATCCTAAAGGAGATTTATTACCAATGGTTATGGGACATGAAAATGCTGGATGGGTTGAAGAAGTAGGAAAAGATGTTGTAGGATTTAAAAAAGGTGATCCAGTTATTTTGCACCCAATTATTTCAGGAACAGATGGAACTTGTTTAAGCTGTCGTAGAGGTTTAGATCAACATGCTGAAGAGGGAGCATTTCCAGGTTTAAATATTAAAGAAGGTGGGTATGCAGAATTACTTAAAACAAGTGTTCGTAACTTAATTAAACTACCTACTATATTAGCCCCAAAAGATGTTGCACCTTTTTCTGACGCTGGACTAACTGCTTATAGAGTTGTTAAAAAAGCTACTAGACATTTATTACCAGGTCAAACATGTGTAATTATTGGTGCTGGTGGACTTGGTCATATTGCAATTCAATGTTTAAAAGCAATGTGTGCTGCAAATATTATTATTGTTGAAAAATCTGCTGAAGCATTAAAACATGCAATGTCACTTGGCGGCGATGAGGGAGTTTTAATTGATGGCAATGAAGTTGAAAGAGTTCTGGAGCTTACCAAAGGAAAAGGTGGTGAGGCAGTAATCGATTTTGTTGGTGAAAAAGGATCCACTGCAATGGGAATCAAAATGACAGCAGGAAGTGGATATTATTATATCGTAGGTTATGGTGAAGAAATCAGAGTTTTAGCTGTCGATGTAATTATTTCAGAAAAAACAATAGTTGGAAATTTAGTGGGAACGTGGTCTGAATTATATGAGCTGATGGAGTTAGCTAACAAAGGGTTAGTAACACTCTCTATGCAAGAATATAAATTAGGCGATGCTAATAAAGCGCTTCATGATCTTAACGAAGGTAAAGTTAAGGGAAGAGCAGTTTTAGTTCCATAATAATAAATAAAGGAGAGAGTAATGAAAATAATAAAAACTTGCTTAAGTGCTATGATATCAGGAATTCTGATATTTAGTCCAGCTTATGCAGATAAGTGGAGTGATCAATTTCCACATATCAAAGCTACAGGAGATATTGCTGGTGATTGTTCTTATGAAAAAATTTCTAAGAAAAATTACAAAGGAAAAACTCTTAAAATAAACACGCACGCAGTCCCAGTAATTGGACAGCCAACAGCTCTTCATGCTGAGCAGTTTGCAAAACTAACAGGAGCAACAGTTGATGTAACACACACACCAGCAGGTGATTTGTATGCAAAAGCTATGGTTCCTTTTAAAGCTGGTCAAGCTCCATACGATATCGTATTTGGCTTTTCTAACTTTATAAATGACTGGAGGCAGTATTTAGCCCCAGTTCCAAAAAAGTACATGAACACAAAAGAGATGAAAGATGTTACAAAATCTCATGTGGGTGTTTCTTCTTGGGATGGAACTATGTATCAATATCCAGTTGATGGAGACAGGCATTATTTAAAATACAGAAAAGATGTAATTGATAATCCTGAGATGCAAAAAAAATATAAGGAAGCAACTGGTAAAGAGTTAAAAGTTCCTACAACTTGGAAAGAATATGGCGAAATGGCTAAATTCTTTAACGGTTGGGACTGGGATGGTGATGGAGAAAAAGAATACGGTTCAGCTGAAGTTATGAAAAAAGACGACCTAATGTTTGCGGCTTTTTTCAGTAGATCAGTAGCGTATGCTAAAAATCCTAAAACTCCAGGTGGGTTCTTTTTTGATTTGGAAACTATGAAACCGAATGTTAACAATCCAGGATTTGTTGAAGCTTTAACTGACTGGGTAGAAGCTACTAAGTATGTTCCTCCAGGAGGAATTAACTTTGGACTAGGTGATGAAATTGGATCATTTGGTGGTGGCCAAACTTTATTTAGTTTTTCATGGGATGATGCTTTTATTGCAGCAATGCAAGATGATAGTCCTATTAAAAATAAAGTAGGTACAGCTCCTCTTCCAGGTGCAGATAGAGTTTGGAATAGAGTATCTGGCAAATGGGATAACAAATACAATCAAGCACCATACATCGTATGGGGTTGGGCAGTAGGTGTTGCTAAGAAAAGTAAAGTACAAGAGATGGCGTTTGATTATCTATGTTTCTTTTCTAACGGAGCAAACCACCAAGCTGACTTAGCTATTGGTAACTTTGGTGTTAATCCATTTAAAAACTCTGATTTCGATCCAAATCTTTATATAGATACAATGGGTTGGGATGCAGATATTGCTAACAGTTATACTAAGACACTTAAAGATATGGAAAAAAGTAAAAACAGAGTTTTTCCTTTAAGAGTACGTGGTGTATTTGAGTTCACTAGTGCAGTTGCAACTGGAACTTCTAAGGCTTTAGCAGGTCAGCTATCTCCTCAAGAAGCTTTAGATGAAGTTGCTAAAGAGTGGGAAGCAATTGTCAAAAGAGTTGGTAAATCAGCAGTACAAGAAGATTATGCTGTTGGTGTCAAAATGGAAGACAACAAGTTATAAAATTACTTTATGTGGCCACTTTTAATTAGTGGCCACATACATTAAATTCAAAATTCAATTAAATGAACTTTAAACATAAATACGTTTTTTTATTTCCAGGTTTATTTGTTCTTATAGGCATCCTAATTTTCCCAATAATATTTGTAGTTCGTTTAAGTTTATCAGGTTGGAATAGTTACAATGGTTTAAACTTTATAGGTCTTGAAAATTATGTCAGACTATTTACTGATGACCCACGTTTCTGGGAATCATTTTTTAGATTAAGTTTTTTGTCAGTTACAACTGTTGTTCTTCAATACGTAATTGGCTTTGCACTGGCTCATATGGTTTGGAAGGACATCAAGTTTCAAAGATTTTTTAGAGTATTATTTTTAATACCTATGATGACAACACCAGTTATTATGACAGTTATCTGGAGGACTTTTTTTCATGAGTCTCTTGGCCCAGTAAATGATATTTTAGGGAATTTTGGATTTGCACCTAAATGGCTTACAGATCCTACTTTAGCTAAATTTACTGTTATTATTGTTGAGGTCTGGCAGTGGACACCTTTTATGTTTTTGCTTCTATTAGCAGGCCTTTTATCACTTCCTAAAGAACCTTTTTTAGCAGCTGCAATTGATGGGGCAAGTCCGGTGAGAAAATTCCTTTATGTAACATTTCCATTAATGGCACCCATATCTATTGGTGCAATTATTATTAGGTTAATTGAGGCTTCAAAAATTATGGATACAGTTTATGTGTTAACTTCCGGTGGGCCTGGAACTTCAACTGAGACATCAAGTTTTTATATTTTTATCAAAGGATTAAGAGAGTTTCAAATGGGCTATGCAGCATCAATGTCATTCACATATTTAATAATAATGATCATAAGCTTAACTGTTATTGCAAAAGTATTAACTAAATTATTACTCAAAGATTAAATATGGGAAAATTATATACATTTTTAAAATATTTTTTTATTACAGTTTGGACTGTTTTTGTTGTGGCGCCTTTTCTTTGGGCACTTACAACTTCTTTTAAAGATTTTAATTCAGTAAATGGAGGTGTTACTTACATACCATGGGTTGATTTTGAGCCAAATCTAGAAGGATGGAGAGTTTTAATTAAATCCCCAGCCCAAGGAGGAGTAGATATTGTCGAGCCTTATTTTAACAGTCTATTCGTAACATGTACTGCAAGTTTAATAAGTATAATTCTAGGAACTTTATCTGCATATGCACTTTCTAGATATACGTTTAAAGCTGGTCCTATAAAAAATAACGATATTACTTTCTTTTTTATCTCTCAAAGAATTATGCCACCAATTGTTTTATCAATACCTTTCTTTTTATTTTTAGGGGCTGTTGGTTTATTGGATAGTCTAATTGGATTAATAGTTGTCTACATTGTTTTGTTAATGCCTATAGCAGTTTGGATTATGGTTGATTTCTTTAATAAAGTTCCAAGAGAAATAGATGAAACTGCATTGATAGATGGATGCAACCCTTACCAGGCATTTTTTAAAGTTGTATTACCAAATTCAATACCAGGTTTAATTGTTGCTGGAATGTTTTGTATAATATTTGGATGGATTGATTTCTTTTTTGCATTCATTTTAACTTTTACTGAAGTGCAATTATTGCCAGTTAAAATAGTTGCTTTAAATTCTTCAATTACCCCATGGTGGAGTTTATCTGCCTCGGCATTAGTTTCTGTTGCACCATTAATTGTAGTTGCATTTATTGTTGAAAGATATTTGTCAAAAGGAAATTTGTCTGGAGCAATTAAATAATGAATTTAGTTGGGGAAAATTTATCATATAAGTTAACTGAAGAATTACAGTTGAGAAAAATCTCTTTTAATTTTGAAAAAGGAAAATTATATACAATTTTGGGAAGAACACTTTCTGGAAAAACCACCTTATTAAAGACAATAGCAGGATTACTTATGCCAGATAGTGGGTCAATGAGATTTGAAGATAAGAATTTTTTAGAGATACCCGTGTGGAAAAGAAATATTGCCATGGTTTATCAACAATTCATTAACTACCCTCATTTAAACGTCTTTGAAAATATAGCTTTTCCTTTAAAACAAAGAGGTTTAGATCCACAAAAGATTAATGATGAAGTTTTCAATTCTTTAAAATTAGTAGGATTAGAGGGCTATGAAAAAAGAAAAATCCAAGAATTATCAGGAGGTCAACAACAAAGGGTTTCAGTTGCAAGGTCGCTTGTAAAAAATGCAAAGATTTTATTGCTTGATGAACCACTAGTTAATTTAGATTATAAGCTTAGAGAACAGTTGCGCGAAGAATTCAAAAATATCTTTATTAATGGACTATCAGAAGAGAGTATTGTAATTTTTTCAACAACAGATCCCAGAGAGGCAATGGAACTTAATGGTGAGGTCATTGTTCTTGATGAGGGTAGAGTATTACAGGTAGGTGCTGCAAAAGAAATATTTGAAAACCCTAAAAATTTAAAAGTTGCTGCTATTTCAAATGACCCACCTATGAATATTTTAAAAGCAGGTATAGATTCTAATAAAATAAAATTTGAAGATATTGAAATAGAAGTTCCAGGTCATTTGTCTAAATTAAAAAATAAAAATTTTAATTTTGGTATAAGAGCATCAGATGTTGAATTAAGTGATAATGGTTTTGAGTTTGAGGTAGAGCTTGCTGAAATTAGTGGCTCAGAAACTTTACTCCACCTTACAAGGGGGAATGCAAAAATTATAACCAGTATAGAAGAGGTTATGGATTTTAAAATTCGTGATAAGGTTAAAATTAATTTTAAATCAAATAAAGCTTATGCATTTGATGAAACTGGAAATTTAGCCTCATCTCCATTTGGAGGTAGTAGTGTCTAAAATTGATTTAAATAAAATATCTCACTCATATAATCCAAACGATGCTAACCCGACTTATGCGTTAAATCCATTTTCTATGACATGGGAAGATGGGAAGAGATATGCAATTTTAGGACCTTCTGGATGTGGTAAAACAACAATGTTAAACATTGTATCAGGGTTAGTAAGACCTTCATCTGGAAAAATATTATTTGATAATAAAGATGTCACAGATCTTAAAACTGAAAGTAGAAATATTGCACAGGTTTTTCAATTTCCAGTAATTTATAATACTATGACAGTATATGATAATTTAGCTTTTCCATTAAGATGTAGAGATTTCTCGAAAGAAATTGTGGAAGACAGAGTTAATTCTGTTGCAGAAACATTAAACTTAAAATCTTTCTTAAGTTTACCTGCTAGAAAGCTTACAGCTGATCAAAAACAATTAATTTCATTAGGTAGAGGACTTGTAAGGGAAGATGTGGCAGCAGTTTTAATGGATGAACCTCTGACAGTTATAGATCCTGATTTAAAATTTAAATTAAGAAGAAACCTTAAAGAAATAAATGAACAATACAAAACAACTTTAGTTTATGTAACCCACGATCAAAATGAAGCTATGACTTTTGCAGATAATATAATTGTTATGAGCGAAGGTGAAGTAGTTCAAACAGGAACACCTAAAGAATTATTTGAAAGACCAAATACTACTTTTGTTGGATATTTTATAGGTTCTCCTGCAATGAATTTATTTGAAACTGAAGCATCTTCTAATAACAGTGTTAAAATTAATGATACTTTAATTAAAACAAGTACAGATTTATCAAGACTTAAAGATAAAAAAATTAAATTGGGTATAAGATCAGAGTTTATCAAGATATCAAAAGATCAAAAAGAAAATGTAATTAGTGCCAATGTAGAAAAAGTTGAAGATCTTGGAAATTATAAACTACTTACTGCAAAAATTGGAAATCTTACAATAAAATCAAAAATAAGCAGAGAAACAGAAGTTCCACTAGATAAGGTAAGTTTACACATTCCTGAAGACAAGTGCTGCGTCTACGAAGATGAAAAATTAATATAAAATATTTTTTTCTTAAAAGCAAACATCCACAGAACTTTTGGGGTATCTTTTTCTGTATCTTTTTACAATAAAGCTAATGTATAGTTAATTTATGAATTTTCGATTAAATAAACTTATGAAAAAAATATTTCCATTAGACTGAAATATGGCATTTAAACTTAATAAAAATTTATCATTAAGTGAAGAAGATACTAAAAGAACAAAAAGAATAATCTCAAAACTAAACCTAAAAAAACTTCCTTTTAAAATATCAGAAGATCAATTTTGTTCTAATTACACAGAAATGTTTATGGAGTTAACACCTCTTTTTAAATATGAACCAAGGGAATATGCGATGAAGTGGTGTCTATCTACAGAAAAAAGAATGAGAGTTTTTTTATTAATTTTTGAAGCAAACGAATTAGGAGAAGAAATTTATAAAGAAAGTATTTCTAGTAAATTACCAGAGTATTCTTACAAAACTATTGCACAAATTATTGATGATGGAATAAAAAAAGGATATTTTGTAAAATTGTCATCAAGATTTATGAAATCAACTGATTCAAAAATAAGAAATATAAGACCTTCAGAGGATTTGGTTATAGAATTTATAAACTGGAATATAGATTTACTTTCTACATTCTCAAATTTTTCAAAAAAGTTTAGATAATTAAGACCAACTTATTAGTTGGCCCTAATTCAGGGGTTTTTAACATCATATCTATATTTAATAAAATATTTTCAAAGAGGAAATAATCACGGTAAAAAAGTGTTGCAATTAAAAGGGTAAAAAAAAGTTTATAAAAAAAAATTCTCCTTATGGTTGTATTAAAAAATTGGTGGGTCATTTTCGCTATAGACACCAATCTTTTTTTATAATTAAATCTTTAAAGTTAATTAACTAATAGAGGAGAAATAATGATTAAAGATAAAAAATCTTTGAAGGCTACAACACCTTCAAGACGTAAGTTCTTTAAAGCAGCAGCAGTCACAGGTGCAGCAGCAGCAACAGCTGTAGCAATGCCTAATATTGCAACTGCAGACGGACACGTTACATTAAAGATGCAAGCAGCTTGGCCTTCAGGAGCAAACATTTTTTTTGAAATGGCAGGTGACTATTGTAAAATGGTTAGCGACATGTCTGGTGGATCACTTAAAATTGATCTTCAGCCGGTTAACTCAATTGTTAAAACTTCAGAAATTGGAGCAGCAGTAAGTGATGGAATTATTGATATGGGTCACTGGGTGACAGCATATTGGTATGGAAAAAATGCAGCAGCTTCTCTTTTTGGAACTGGACCTTCATACGGAATGTCATCTCAAGAAGTTATGGGATGGATGGAGTATGGTGGAGGAAGAAAATTATATGAAGAAGCAGTAGCTAGTGTTGGATTTAACTATACTGGATTCTTTCATATGCCTATGCCAGCACAACCTTTTGGTTGGTTTAAAAAGAACGTAACTAAAGTATCTGATGTTAAAGGTATGAAGTATAGAACAGTTGGTCTAGCGACTAACGTTTTAACTGCTATGGGAATGGTCGTAAGACAATTACCAGGTGGTGAAATTCAACCAGCAATGAAAACTGGTTTGATTGATGCTGCAGAGTTTAACAACCCAACATCAGACTCACAGTTTGGAATGCAAGATGTCTCTAAACACTATCACTTAGGAAGTTTCCACCAATCTCAGGAGATGTTTGAAATTCCTATGAACACTAAGAGACTAAAAAGCCTTTCACCTGCTCACCAAGCTATCTTGAAGAACGCTGCTTATGCTGCGAACTCAGATAACTACTTCAAAGCGCTAGTTAGATATTCTAACGACTTAGCTAAATTGATGAATGAGCATAAGGTAAATGTTTACCAAACATCTGATGCTATCTTAGCTGAACAGTTAAAAGGCTGGGATAAAATCGTTGGTGAGTTCTCTGCAAAAGATGCTTTCTTTAAGAAAGTTATCGACTCACAAAAAGCATACGCTAAGAAAACAATGAAGTATCTGTTGATGAATCAACCGAACTACAAATTAGCTTATGAAAATGAGTTTGGACCAATTGGAAAAGTTAAAATCTAATTAACTTTTAAATAATTTAAAAGAGGGGGGGTCTTGGCCCCCCTTTTTTTATAGTTCAGTTTTTTAAAAATTAAGGTATTCTATCTAGATCATGATGAGAGCTTATATAAAATTAGCAGATACATTAAGCACTTCAATAGGTAAGGCTTTTTCTTGGTGTATTGTTATTTTGATGGGTGGAACTTGTTATGAAGTAGTAATGGCTTATGTATTCAACAAGCCAACACTTTGGAATTTTGATTTTAGTATGCAGATGTATGGCGCAATATTAATGATGTCAGGTGCATATTGTTTAGCAACAGAATCTCATGTCAGAGGAGATGTAATTTACCGTTTATTTAAACCAAGAACTCAAGGTTGGATTGATTTAGTACTTTATTTTATTTTCTTTTTCCCTGGAGTAATTGCATTAGCATTTTATGGAGCAGAGTACGCTGCACTTGCTTGGAAAATAAAAGAAACTAGTTGGAGTAGTCCAGCACAAATACAAATTTATATGGCAAAAACACTTATTCCAGCAGCAGGAATATTCCTAACTATTCAAGGAGTTGCAGAGGTATTTAGATCAATAATTTGTATTCAGACTGGACATTGGCCTGCAAGAATGGTTGTTGCAGAAGAGACAGAGCAAATTTTAATGAGAACAGCACAAGACGAGGATCAAAAAGATGTTATTTAGTTTAACAAATCCAGAAGTTGCAATCCTAATGATGGGATTATTTTTGTTTGCTGTATTATTAGGTTTTCCAATTGCATTTACTTTGATGGCAATGGGAATAGGTTTTGGATATTATGCTTATTACGATCCAGCTTTGATGGATCATATATTTGATAATAGGATATTTTCATTATTCGTAAAAAACACATACACCGTTATGGATAATAACGTCCTCACCGCCGTGCCTCTATTTTTATTTATGGGGTATCTAGTTGAAAGAGCTGGAATTGTATCTAAATTATTCTTTGCAATAAGATTGGCAGCACATAGGCTTCCTGCTTCAATGGCAGTGGCTGCATTAATAACTTGTACTTTATTTTCTACAGCAACTGGAATTATTGGTGCTGTTGTAACGTTAATGGGTTTACTTGCATGGCCTGCAATGGTTAAAGCGGGATATGATAAAAAATTTGCATCAGGAGTAATATGTGCCGGTGGATGTTTAGGAATTTTAATACCACCAAGTATCATGCTAATTGTTTATTCAGTAATTGCTCAACTATCACCTTTAAGATTATTTGCAGCAGCAATTTTTCCTGGATTATTACTTGCTGGTTTATATATAACATATGCTGTAACTAGAGCTTGGTTAAATCCTTCAATCGCACCTAAGCCTGATGCATCTGATATCCCACCAAGAGCAGAAATATTAAAAGAAGTGCTAGTTTCTTTTGTTCCTCTTTTTGGCTTAATAATGCTTGTACTTGGAACAATTTTAGCAGGTATAGCAACACCTGCAGAAGCAGCTGCTGCTGGAGCATTTGGTGCAATACTTTTATCTTGGTTTTACAAAACATTAAAATGGCAAAGTTTTAAAGAATCTGTCTTTTTAACAGCAAAAACTACTGCAATGATTATGTGGTTATTTATTGGTTCTTGGACTTTTTCATCTGTGTTTTCATATTTAGGTGGCCATGAAATTTTTGAGCATTTCTTTAAATCAATAGAAATAACAACTTGGCAGTTTTTAATCATCACACAAATAATAATTTTTCTTTTAGGATGGCCCCTGGAATGGACTGAAATTTTAATTATATTTGTTCCAATATTTTTACCTTTGCTTGAGGTATTTAATGTTAATCCGTATTTCTTTGCAATGTTAATTGCATTGAATTTACAAACATCATTTTTAACCCCTCCGATGGCTATGTCAGCCTATTACTTAAAAGGTGTTCAAAAAAATAATGTTGAATTGATGCAGATATTTGCAGGAATTATGCCATTCTTGGGAATAGTGATATTTGCAATGTTTCTAATGTATATGTTCCCAGGTATTGCCTTATGGTTGCCTGAAACATTGTTTGCAGATTAGATAATTTAAAATGATAGATATTTTTTCTCTTACGGCCAATAAATTGGTGGAAAAGTTAAAAGAAGGAGAAATTACTTCAGTAGAAATCTGTACACAGTATATTGATAGAATTAAAAAATTTGAAAAAGATGTTAAAGCATGGGCTCATTTCGATAAAAAAGAACTTTTAGAAAAAGCAGAAGAGGCAGATGAATATAGAAAATCAGGCAAACCATTAGGATCCCTTCACGGTTTACCTGTTGCAGTTAAAGATATTATTGGAACTTTAGATATGCCGACAGAATGTGGAACTGTTATCAGAAAAAAAATGACAGGATCACAAGAAGCAGAAGTTGTAAATTTACTTAAGATAGCAGGAGCCATTGTTATGGGTAAAACAGAAACTACTGAACTTGCATATTTTCATCCTGGAAAAACTACAAACCCACATGATTACTCAAGAACACCAGGTGGCTCATCAAGTGGTTCTGCAGCAGCTGTAGCATCTCACATGGCACCATTATCAATAGGTTCACAAACCAATGGATCAGTTATAAGACCCGCATCTTATTGTGGAGTAGTTGGTTATAAACCATCATATGGATTAATTTCTCGTAGTGGTGTTTTAAAGCAATCTGATAAACTTGATCATATTGGTGTATTTGGAAAATCTGTTGAAGATGTTGCTTTACTGGCCAAAGTATTAATAAAAAAGGATCAACATGATTCTTCAACAATTCATTATTCTGCAGATGAAATGCTAAAAGTTTGTAAAAAGGGGCCACCCTATGAACCAAAATTTATATTTTACAAAACTAAGAGTTGGAAAAAAATAGATAAAGAGTCACAAAAGTCTTTTGAGTTTTTTATAAAAACTTTTCAAAAAAATATTGAAGTATTCGATACTCCTTCCTATTTTGATGAGATACCAAAGTATCACAAGGTAATTCATGAAACTGATATGGCTAATAATTTTCAAGTTTATTATAAAAAATCAAAGAAAAAACTTTCTAAAGAAATGATAAGTGCAATCGAAAGAGGAATGAAGTATTCAGCAAAAGAGTATGCTGAAGCAATTGATTTTATGAAACAAAGCTATAAATCTTATCAGGAAGTATTTGAGGATTATCATGGTGTTTTAACTCCTTGCACAACTGGTGTTGCAGACAAAGGTTTAAAAAGCACTGGTAGTCCAGAATTTTGTACTGTTTGGACCTATATGGGTTTGCCATCAATTTCATTACCTTTACTTAGTGGTTCAAATAATTTACCATTAGGCATTCAGTTAATTGGAGACAGACTAGATGATTTAAGGTTTTTAGGTGTAGCTAATTGGTTGGAAAAAAATTGTAAAAAATATGCTAAATAAAATAACAACATTCTTAGGCTCTGCTCTTGCAGCAGCATTTTTAATAGGTCTTGCAACAACGTTAACAAGATCTTCTATGATTGGTTTTTGGGATGTATTGCCAGTATTTATTTTAATGGCTGTAGCAATTTTTATGATGATTTACGAAGCCTTTTTCGATAAAAATTAATTTTTCAATTCTAGTGAATAATTCTAAAAATAGTTATTTACCCTTCTTATTATTGTTTATTCAGCCGATTTTTATGGCTAGTAATTTAATAGTAGCAAGAGGTGGTGTGGAATATGTTCCTCCAATTTCTCTAGCCTTTTGGAGATGGGCAGTAGTTTTTTTATTATTATTACCTTTTACTTACAAATCTTTAAAAAAAAATTTTAAATTTATAAAGCAAGAATATAAAAGAATATTTTTTATTGGTTCAATGGGTTGTGGTGTTTGCGGAGCTTTTCCATTTCTAGCTGGACAAACAACTACTGTTACTAACATGGGAATTATATATTCATCTTCTCCAATATTCATAATTCTTATCTCTAGTATTTTTTTTAAAGAAAAAATAAACTTTCTTAGAATTGTGGGACTTTTCTCTTGTTTGGTTGGTGTTTTTGCCATTATCATTAAGGGTAATTTATCTTTATTAATAAGCCTCAAGTTTACAATTGGAGATTTATGGATGTTAGCTTCAGCAATAGGATGGGCTCTTTATTCTATTTATCTATTTTATTGGAAAACAAATCTAAAAATTTTTGACAGATTTACTTTAATTGCATTCTTCGGTATGGTCAGTTTGCTACCATTTTATTTGATAGAAGAGACCTTCTTTGTAAGAACTGTCTTTAATTCAGAATTTTTCATGTGGGTTTTATTTGCAGCTATATCACCAGGAATTATAGCATTTACCTTATATACAATGGCACAAAAGAAACTTGGTGCTTCAATTACTGGTTTTACACTTTATATTTTTA
>JAOIXS010000029.1 GCA_028225715.1 Candidatus Pelagibacter sp. | reverse complement strand
TGGAAATGAAAATAGTAAAATGCGCTTTAAAAGTAAAAATGATCTTTGGACTTTGCAGAGCACTTACTCATGGGCAAATAAAAAAATTGATAAAAATCGAGAAAATAAAAAATTGAACACAAAGATTATGATTGAGCAGTTTTTTAAACTTACAGGCATCAAAAAAACTAAAGTTTTATTTTCATTAAATCATGGTTGGAAATATTCATCTAACTCAAAACCTTTGAGAATTAAAAGTTATTGGAATTCTTCCTTAAACCTTGGAGTTTGTGCGGATTGGTTTGTTGGACCTAGATTAGAGTCGGGATGGATAAGTGCTCAAGATCTTTTTAATAAAATAAATAGATAGTTTTATTCAAACTTTTTAACCCTATATTCCCAATTTCCTAATCTAGAATAAGTAACCTTTAAAATTAATGAATTTTTTTTATCAAACCATATATCAAAATTAAGTCTTTTATCTTTTGGTAAAGACATGTCTTTTGAGGTTAATTTAAAATGATCCACGTCATAAGTTTTACCGTAGAGTTCGATTTTTTCTTTAGCAATAAAGGTTACCACTTGTTCTTTGATGCTACCTGATACTGGACTAATTTGACTATCAGTTTGTAAAATTTTGTGGCTCCACCAGTTTCCAATTACGTTATTTGTTGATGCTATACCACTATAGGAAGAACCTTGAATATCAAATTTATTTGTTTGTTCATTAAATTCTAAATTTACATATTTTTTTTTATCATTTTGAAGTGTTTTAGAGTTAAAAGAAATTAATTGATCTTTAATATATTTTTCCTCTCCATAACCTTCAATTTCAAAAATTGTTGCCCCAAATAATTTTACTATAAATTTAATTTGATTTGTAACTGTTGTCTTATCTCCATCCTTTTTGAAAAAATAATAATTATAACCAATAATTTCACCATCTTTTAAAATTTCCATTTCAATTTTATTGAATTTATTATAATGCGCCATATGAGCATTAGAGCTGAATGAATATGTTAAGAAAAATATTAGTATAAAAAATTTTTTCATAAGCAGTAACAATAATAGACTTTAGTTTTAAAAGAAGTAATTTATTGAAAAATATGTTCTTAAAAATAAAAAATATTCCCAAAGTATATTGGAGTTCTGAAAAACCATTAAATCTTAAACCAAAAATTTCAACTTTCTTTTTTTTGTGTTTTGGATTAACTTTATTTGGTTTAGGAGAGGGATTACTAATAGTTTCAGCGATGGGAAACTCGCCATGGACCGTCCTTGCTGAGGGTATTCACTTAGATGTTGGTTTTTCCATTGGAATAATAACTATATTTGTAAGCATTGCTGTTTTACTGTTGTGGTTACCATTAAAACAAAAACCTGGAATTGGAACAATCTTAAATGCAATAATTATTGGGTTAATGATTGATGTCTGTATAAAATTTGTGCCAACTCCTGAAAATTATATTTCTCAAATACTTTTGGCAATTATAGCTGTACTCACTGTAGGACTTGGTGGGGGTATTTATTTAGTTGCTAATTTAGGAGCTGGACCAAGAGACGGGTTAATGGTGGGCTTACAAAAAAAAACAAATTTACCAATTGCTACTGTTAGAGCTTTTCTTGAAATTACAGTGATGTCTATAGGTTGGTATCTTGGAGGAACTGTAGGAGTTGGAACTTTACTATTTGCTTTTGGAATAGGGCCTTCTGTTGCTCTTAGTTTATTTATTGTGGGAAAGTTTTTTAATTAAAGAGGTGTTGACGATTTTTCGTTCTTTTTTCTATCATTAGGATTAAGAATTGCTTTTCTTAATCTAAGAGATTTAGGTGTAATTTCTAATGCTTCATCAGTGTTTAACATACTAAGCTGTTCTGCAATTGACATTTGTCTTACTGGAGTAAGTACAACATTTTCATCAGTTCCTTGAGTTCTCATGTTGGTTAATTGTTTACCCTTCATAACGTTAATAATCATATCGCCAGCTTTTGGGGCCAATCCAACAATCATTCCTTCGTAAACAGGATCATTATGAGTTACAAACATTTCACCTCTCGCCTGTAAGTTAAATATTGCAAATGCGACAGCTTTTCCGTTTGCCATCGAAATTAAAGCGCCATTTTTTCTGCCATCCATCTCACCTTCAAATTTTCCATAGCCATGGAAGATTCTGTTAATTACACCAGTACCTTTTGTTAAAGTTAAAAATCTACTTGTGTAACCCATCAAGCCTCTAGTTGGCGCATGAAAGATTAATCTTTTTTTATCTTTTCCTGTATCTTTAAGATCAAGTAATTTACCTTTTCTTCTGTTCATTGAATCAATAATTTTTGATGAAAACTCTTCATCTACATCAACAGTAATTTCTTCAATCGGTTCCATTCTATTTCCACTCTCATCTTTTTGGTATAAAACTTTTGGAGGACTTACTGTCATTTCAAAACCTTCACGTCTCATTTGTGTTAATAATATTTCAAGCATTAACTCACCTCGACCACTAATTACAAAAGCATCTACATTTGCATTTTGAGAAAAAGAAATTCCAACATTGTTTTGTGCTTCAGTAACCAATCTATCTCTGATTTGAGTACTTGTTAATTTTTTACCTTCTGTTCCAGCTAAAGGTGAACTATTTACACTTATAGTAATAGACATCGTTGGAGGATCTATTGGAGTTGCTGGAAGTGGATCATTTACTTCAAGATCACAAATTGTATCTGCTACGTTAGCTTTTTCTAAGCCTGCAATTACAACAATGTCTCCTGCTTCACCAACTTCAATTGGCACTTTCTTTGTTCCTTCATATCTAAAAATTTTAGTTAGTCTACCTTCGTCAACCTTCTCACCTTTAAGATTTATTGCCTTAATAGGTTGGTTAGCTTTTGCTGTTCCTTGAGATATTTTTCCAACTAAACTTCTACCTAAGAAACTATCTGCATATAATAAAGTAGATAGCATTGCGAAAGGTTTGGTCTTATCAAGCTCTGCTGGTTTAACATGTTCTATAATTAAATCTAATAGTGGGTGTAAATTTTCTCTTGGTCCATCTACTTCTTTGCTTGCCCATCCAGATCTACCACTTGCATACATAACTGGAAAGTCTAATTGTTCCTCGTTTGCATCTAAACTTACAAATAAATCAAATGTTTCATCTAAAACTTCGTTAGCTCTTTGGTCAGCCTTATCTAGTTTGTTAATTACAACAATTGGTTTTAACCCTTGTTTAAGAGCTTTTGCTAATACGAATTTTGTTTGTGGCATTACACCTTCTGCAGAGTCAATTAATAATAAAGCACCATCGGCCATACTTAAAACACGCTCTACTTCAGCTGCAAAATCTCTGTGACCTGGTGTATCGATAATATTAACTCTTGTATCTTGCCAATCAATAGAAGCAGGTTTAGCTAGAATAGTAATTCCTCTTTCTTTTTCCAACTCCCCAGAGTCCATCAATCTTTCATCTACAACTTCATTTTCTCTAAATGAACCACTTTGTTTCATTAGATTATCAATCATAGTTGTTTTACCATGGTCAACGTGAGCGATAATTGTGATGTTTCGAATATTGTTACTCATAATTTGACGCTCTTATACATTAATTGAGTCATTTGAAAACTTAAAAAAAATCAATATTTACTCACTTAAATTAATTATTCTAAAAATTCACTTCTTGTGATTGTTATAAAAACGTATAGATATCCCTATATAAATTAGACGTATTAAAGGATTAAGAGCATATCTCCTTAAATTTTAAAAAATCTAAATATCTAAATGGAAAACTTTAAATTACTAAAAATAGAAGATTCGCTAAAAAATTCATTGGCAAAAATGAAGTTTACGAAACCAACTCCAATTCAGGCTATGGCAATACCTGTTGCTTTAGAAGGAAAGGATGTTTTGGGAACAGCTCAAACAGGAACTGGAAAAACATTGGCATTCAGTATTCCTCTAATAAATAAATTAATACTAGATAAAAATGCATTTGCATTAGTTATGTGTCCAACTAGAGAGCTTGCAACTCAAGTAATGGCTGCAATTAAAAGTATTATTAGTGATAAAATTAATATTAAAACTGCTTTGCTTATTGGTGGAGAAGCAATGCAAAAACAGCTTAGACAACTTGGTAATAGATCAAGAATAATAGTTGGAACTCCTGGAAGAATTAATGATCATTTAAAAAGAAAAAGTTTAAATCTATCAGCTACTAAATATCTAGTACTAGATGAAACTGACAGAATGTTAGATATGGGTTTTACCCCACAAATAGAGTTAATATTAAAATTTGTTCCAAAAGATCATCAAACTTTATTATTTTCTGCAACACTACCTCAGAATATTGTTAGAATTTCTGAAAGATATCTAAATAAGCCTCAAAGAATTTCAACAGGGTCAACATCGGTGCCGATCGCAAAAATTAAACAAGAAACTCTTCAAGTTTTTAAAGAAAATAAATACGATCAACTAGTAGACCAATTTATAGCAAGAAAAGGATCAATATTAGTTTTTGTTAAAACTAAAAGAGGTGCTGATAAAATGGTTAAGCGTCTCAAAGAAGAGGGTCATTCAGCTGATGCTATTCATGGAGATCTTCGTCAAAGTAAAAGAGATCGTGTAATCACTTCATTTAGAAAAGGCCTTAAAAGAATATTAATAGCAACAGATGTTGCTGCAAGAGGACTGGATATTCCATTAATCCAGCACGTAATTAATTTTGATCTTCCGCAAGTTCCAGAAGATTATGTTCACAGAATTGGAAGAACAGCTAGAGCTGGAACAGAAGGTTCTGCTTTAACTTTTCTTACTCCAGATGATAGATCGATGTGGAATGAAATTAGTAAATTAATCGATCCAAATTTTAAACCTGCACCACGTGGCGCAAGAGGAGACTCAAGAGGAGGAAAACGAGGAAAAGCTCCTTACAATAAAAAAAGAAAATTCAGAGATGAAAAAAAATCATTTGGCAAAGGAAGATCTAACTCATCATCAAGAGATGGAGAGAAAAAAAGTTTCGGTTACAAAGGAAAATCTAGTTTTGGAGATAAATCAAAACCATCAAGTTATGGAAGATCTAACTCATCATCAAGAGATGGAGAGAAAAAAAGTTTCGGTTACAAAGGAAAATCTAGTTTTGGAGATAAATCAAAACCATCAAGTTATGGAAGATCTAACTCATCATCAAGAGATGGAGAGAAAAAAAGTTTCGGTTACAAAGGAAAATCTAGTTTTGGAGATAAATCAAAACCATCAAGTTATGGAAGATCTAACTCATCATCAAGAGATGGAGAGAAAAAAAGTTTCGGTTACAAAGGAAAATCTAGTTTTACAAAGAAAGATAACTCGAAACCAAAAGGCTTCACAAATAATCCAAAATACTTTGGAAAAAAAACATCTGAATGTTCATCTACTAGTGGAGAGAAAAAAAGTTCTAGTTTTGATGGAAAGAAGAAGTTTAAAAGTAGAAGTGATAGACCTAAAAGTTTTACCTTCAAAAAACATAGTCAAAAAAGAGCTAAAGTCTAAGATTTTTTAGATTTATCTTTTTTATTTTTTCTTTTTTCTTTCAGGCTTAATTTTGGCTTTTTGGCAGTACTGGAGTCTTTAAATGACTTTCCACTGTATCTTTTTGACATAACTTAATCTTATAACAGCTTAATAAAAAAAAAGGCCACCTAAAAAGATGGCCTTTGAATTTCTTTTTGAAAAGAGTGGGATTACATGCCCATTCCACCCATACCACCCATGCCGCCCATTCCACCAGGCATTCCACCAGGCATTCCGCCAGCACCGCCAGCATCTTTATCATCTGGCTTATCAGCAATCATGGCTTCAGTAGTTACAAGTAATCCAGCAATCGAAGCTGCATCTTGTAAAGCTGTTCTTACAACTTTAACAGGATCGATGATACCTTTTGTAAACATATCAACGTACTCCTCATTCTGAGCATCATAACCTTGGTTCTTTTTATTTTGTTCCAGTAGTTTTCCAACTACAACTGAACCATCAACACCAGCATTTAAAGTTATTTGTCGAATAGGAGCTTGTAAAGCTTTAGCCACTAATGCAACACCAGCTTTTTGATCGTCTCCTTTAACTTTAAGTGTAGTTAGACTTTGTGAAGCGTATAAAAGAGCACAACCACCACCAACTACTATTCCTTCTTCAGCAGCAGCTCTAGTTGCGTTAAGAGCATCTTCAACTCTATCTTTTCTTTCTTTAACTTCTACTTCAGTTGCACCACCAACTTTGATTACAGCAACTCCACCAGCAAGTTTTGCTAATCTTTCTTGAAGTTTTTCTCTGTCATAATCAGAAGTTGTTTCACCTACTTGTTGTTTGATTTGAGCACATCTAGCCTCAATTTCAGATTTCTTTCCATTGCCGCTAATAATTGTACTGTTATCTTTGTCAACTTTAACTCTCTTACAAGATCCAAGATCTGTAAGTTTAACGTTTTCAAGTTTAACACCAATATCTTCAGAGATAACCTGACCACCAGTTAAAATTGCAATATCATCAAGCATTGATTTTCTTCTATCACCAAAACCAGGTGCTTTAACTGCAACAACTTTTAAACCACCTCTAAGTTTATTTACAACAAGAGTTGCAAGAGCTTCGCCCTCAACATCTTCAGAAATAATCATTAGGGGTCTACCTGCTTGAACAACAGCTTCTAAAAGTGGAACCATTGGTTGCAAGTTAGTTAATTTCTTTTCATGCAATAAGATGAAAGGGTTTTCTAACTCTGTAGTCATTTTATCAGCGTTAGTAATAAAGTATGGTGATAAATAACCTCTATCAAATTGCATACCTTCAACAACGTCTAACTCAGTTTCTACTCCCTTAGCTTCTTCAACAGTAATAACACCTTCATTACCAACTTTTTGCATGGCTTTTGCAATCATGTTGCCAATTTCTTTATCACCATTAGCTGAAATAGTTCCTACTTGAGCAATCTCATCAGTATCTTTTACTTTTTTTGCTGAAGCAATTAAACTTGCTTTAACATGATCTACTGCTGCATCTATTCCTCTTTTAACATCCATAGGGTTCATGCCAGCTGTTACATATTTTACACCTTCTTTAACAATTGCTTGCGCTAAAATAGTTGCTGTAGTTGTTCCATCACCAGCTTCTTCATTTGTTTTGTTAGCAACTTCCTTAACCATTTGAGCACCCATGTTTTCAAATTTATCTTCAAGATCAATTTCCTTAGCAACAGAAACACCATCTTTAGTAATTCTTGGTGCGCCATAAGATTTGTCGATAACAACATTTCTACCTTTTGGTCCAAGAGTAACTTTTACTGTGTTAGCAAGGATATCAACACCTCTTATCATTGCCGCTCTTGCTTCAGAGTCGAATTTTACAACTTTTGCCATTTTATTTTCTCCTTTAAATTAAATTATTTTCCTGAAATACCCATAATGTCAGACTCTTTCATTATGCTGTATTCTTTGCTGTCTATTTTGATTTCAGTTCCTGACCATTTGCCAAAAAGAACTTTATCTCCAACTTTCACATCCATTGGAATTAGTTTTCCATCTTCAGTTTTTGCACCACCACCAACAGCTATAACTTTACCTTCTTGAGGTTTTTCTTGAGCTGTATCAGGGATAATTATTCCTCCAGCAGTTTTTTCACTACTGTTTAAAACTTCTATTAAAACTCTATCGTGTAACGGTTTAAATTTCATAAATTCTCCTTTTATTATGCGACTCATATAGCTATTAGGCTAACTATTTCAAGAGATGTTAAAAAAAATATGTGGGGTAAAAAACCAGAGAAATTGTGTTTTTTATAAGTTATACCTCCCATAATGACTAAGAATTTAGATAACGATGGATTAAGGTCGATTGTAGAGAATTATGATATTTTTTATATCGATTTATGGGGCGTTGTTCATAATGGGATAACCCTTCATAAAAATGCAATTGAAGCATTGGATGAAATCACCAAAGCAAATAAAGACTATGTTCTCTTAACCAATGCACCAAGACCCAATAAAACAGTAAATAATTTTTTAGAAAAAATGGGGATGAATAAAGAGATTAGAGAAAAAGTTTATTCTTCAGGAGAAGCAGCACTGAATTATTTAAGAAAAAATTCTCTAGAAAAAAAATTTTATCATCTAGGACCACCAAGAGATTTTGATTTATTTTTAGATTTTAAAAAAAATAAGACTAATAATATTAAAGAAAGTTCATATTTATTATGTACAGGATTATTTGAAGAACAAGGTGAGGATTTAAATTATTACAAAGAGTTATTCAAAGATCATATTAATAAGAAAATGATATGTACTAATCCAGATTTAATTGTTGATAGAGGTGAAAGAAGAGAATTATGCGCAGGTTCTGTAGCTCTTGTTTTTGAAAAAATGGGAGGAGAAGTTATTTATTTTGGAAAACCATTTCCTGAAGTTTATAATCAAGCAATTAGTAATGAAGGAAAAAGAGTTTTATCTATTGGTGATAATTTAAATACAGATATTAAAGGAGCCAATCTTTTAAATTTTAATTCTTTAATTATATCAAATGGTGTTCATAGAGATGAAATTAAAAAAGAAGGTATAGATGTGGTTTCAAAGAAATATGAAGCTGTTGTAAACTTTATTCAAACTGAATTAAAGTGGTAAAATATGAAACTGTATAAAGACTTTA
>JAOIXS010000028.1 GCA_028225715.1 Candidatus Pelagibacter sp. | reverse complement strand
AATTGCTACTTTTTTAATAGGAATTTTTAGTTCTTTTAAAAAAGTTGATAGGCTTAAATTTTCATTTATTGTTGAAAATTTACCATTTATCTTAATTTTTATTTTTTTTATTTTTTTCATAATGTATAAGAATCTGATGAATAATAATATTATAATTATTAATGGACCTAATCTTAATCTATTAGGTGAAAGAGAACAATCACAATATGGATCCATAACTTTTGATAAGCTAAAAGAAAACTGTTTAAGTAAATCTAAAGATTTAAATATTAATTTAGAGTTTTCTCAGTCAAACATAGAAGGTGAAATAGTTACAATCATACAAGAAGCTAAAAGTAAGTTTGATGGCATAATAATTAATGCTGCAGGATTTACACATACGTCTGTAGCTATCAGGGACGCTTTAGATATTTATAAAAAACCAATTATTGAACTTCACATATCAAATATATATAAAAGAGAAGAATTTAGGCACAAATCTTTGATCAGCGATATTGCTACTGGTGGAATTTTTGGTTTAGGTGATAATGGTTATATTTTAGCCATAATTGCAATGCAAAACATGTTACAGAAATGAAAATAGATAAAAATACTATCAAAGAATTAACTGATTACTTAAATGAGTTCAATTTAACTGAAATTGAATACACAGATAAGGATACCAAAATCAAAGTATCAAAATCAAACCCAACTAGTTCCAATCAAGCTGTAAGTGTTGCTGCCTCAACACCGGCCACTGGTACAGTTAAGTCTGCCGTTATATCTGGGACTGAAGTTAAGTCTCCTATTATTGGCACTGCTTATCTTGCAGCAGAACCTGGAGCTAAAAAATTTGCAGAAGTTGGTAAAAAAATTAAAAAAGGTGAAACAGTTATGATAGTTGAGGCTATGAAGACTATGAATCATGTTCCGTCAACAGTAGATGGAATTATAAAAGAAATCTGTGTAGAAGATGGCCAACCTGTTGAATACGGCCAAACTATTATCATCGTAGAGTAATGTTTAAAAAAATTCTAATTGCAAACCGAGGGGAAATTGCAGTTAGAGTTATAAGAGCATGCAAAGAATGGGGTATAGCAACTGTTGCTGTTCACTCAGATGTTGATAGAGATAGTATGCATGTAAGACTAGCCGATGAAAGTGTTTGCATTGGCTCACACCAACCTGCAAATAGTTATTTAAATATCCCAGCATTAATGTCTGCTATAGAACTTACTAAAGCAGAAGCAGTTCACCCTGGATACGGTTTTTTATCTGAAAATGCAAATTTTGCTAGAGTACTAGAGGAAAACAATATTAAATTTATTGGTGCTTCTTCAAAACTCATAGAAATGATGGGAGATAAGATTCAAGCAAAGAAAATTGCTAAAGAACATGGTCTACCTGTTATTGAAGGGTCTGAGGGTGGAATAACAGATATAAAAGCAGCTAAAGAACTTTGTAAAAAAATAGGCTTTCCAGTTCTGATTAAAGCATCTGCTGGTGGTGGTGGCAAGGGAATGAAAATTGTTCATAAAGAAGAAGAATTTGAAACATTATTCTCAACAGCAAAGTCTGAAGCACAAAAATATTTTGGTAATGATGAAATTTATATTGAGAAATTTTTCCAAAACCCCAGACATATTGAAGTTCAGGTATTATCTGGGAAAAATAGAACTGTTCACCTTCATGAAAGAGATTGTTCAGTTCAAAGAAGACATCAAAAATTAATAGAGGAAACACCTAGTCCAGTTTTAACAGATCAAATCAGAAAAGATCTTTTTGAAAGAACTGTAAATATGGTCAGTAAAATTGGTTATGAAGGTGCTGGTACTGTTGAATTTATTTATGAAGATGGAAAATTTTATTTTTTAGAAATGAATACTCGGGTTCAAGTTGAACATCCAGTGACAGAAATGGTTACTGGAATTGATATAATTAAAGAACAAATTTGGATAGCCTTTACTGGTGAAACAGCTTTAAAACAAAGTGACATTAATCCTAGGGGACATGCAATAGAATGTAGAATTAATGCAGAGGATGCAAGCAAAAACTTCCAACCTTCTCCTGGGACTATAGGTATGTGTCATCAACCATCTGGTTTTAGAACAAGAGTAGATGGTGCAATTTTTCAAGGCTATAAAGTTACGCCTTATTATGACAGTATGGTTTGTAAGGTAATTACCCATGGAAGAAATAGAACTGAAGCTATACAAAGAATGAATAGATCTTTAGATGAGTTTGTTATTGAAGGAATAACAACAACAATACCTCTTCATAAAATTCTACTAAATCATAAAAAATTTATTGAGTCAGACTTTAATGTTGGCTGGCTAGATAATGAAAAAGTAATCTAATAACATCTTTTTAGCCAAATGTCATATACTGGATGATCAAAAGGGTTTACTGCGGGACTGGATGAAAAGGTCCATCCATTAAAAATAAAAACTTCATTGTTATCTTTATTCGTCATATCTTTAACTTGAATATACGCAGTTATTTCTGGGTTGTCGTCAAATTCTGAGTTTTTACATTTAAGACTTTTTATTAATAAACCTTTAAATTTAAGTTCTTTTCCAATCTCTAATTTCAAAAGGTCAGTCTTTGAACTTACTTTATCTAAAACCTTAATTTCAACAAATCTTCCCTCATTAGCTATTAAGGGTAGTGGTTGACTTATTAAAAAAAAATAAATTAAAAAAAATAAGAAATTAACTTTTCCAGATTGTATATTTTTTTTTAATTGGATCATTGTTTTTATTTGGATGATGGGCATTTTCAGTGCCTGTTTGATTAGATTGATGTGGTTTTTGCCAATCATACTTATTCAATTCGTGATTGTTTTCAATTCTATTATTAGTGAAGTGCATCCAAGAATACCATTCAGTAGGTATTTTTGAAGCATCAATTTCATCATTATAAATTACCCATCTTTTTCCAGATTTGCTTTCATAATATTTGTTGTCACTAGAATCTTTTCCCACAAGTTTTCCATAAAAAATAGTTTTTAATTTTGTGCCTAATGTTTCTTGGTTCCACCAAATGAAAATTTTTTTAAAAAGTGTCAACATATTATTTAATTAATTCTTCAATCCTTAATTGTATTATTTAAATTAGACTAAAGTAAGGATTTGTATATAAATTAATTATCTTACGATTCAAAATAAAAAATTAATTAAAGGAAAAATGGCAAAATATTTAGTAGAAACTTATTATACTTGTAGCTTTAAAGTTAATCATTATCTAGATGATATTAATGAAACAGAGTTAGCAAACCTTGAAAAGCGCGATGATGGAAAATTTGAAGTTTTAGATGTTAAACTTGATACAAGAAAAACAAAAAGCTTAGATCCAAATAATAAAGTAATTGAGCCTAAAAAATTAGACATTATATCTGAGCAAAGCCAACCAAAAATTGTTTCAAAAGAAAATAATACTGCCTTTGTTAAACAAATTAACGAAGGTGTGGGTAAAAGATTTAGTATGCCTGATAGGAGAAAAGGTTATATCCAAAAAGCGACAATTGGTGACCATAAAGTTTATCTCCATACCGGAGAATATGAAGATGGTAAAATTGGAGAAATTTTCATAGACACAAGTAAAGAAGGTGAACTGGTAAAAGCTTTAATGAATAATTTCGCAATAGCAATATCACTTGGACTTCAATATGGAGTTCCTTTAGACGAATTTATTAGCGCTTATGTTGATACTAAATTTGAACCATCTGGAAAAGTTTATGGCAATGACAGAATAATGAGTGCCTCTTCAATACTTGATTATATATTTAGAGAACTTGCTATTTCATACCAGAATAGAGAAGACCTAGCACATACTCCATCTATTAGTGGATCAGATAGATCTTTACCTGAAGAAGAAAATACTGAGGATCAAAATCAATTACTTAAAATTATAAAAGATGTTACTAGCAAGGGCTTTGTTAGAAATAATTACAAAAAAAATCTTGTTGATTTATCTGACGTTAAGATAAGCTTAAAAGGTAAAAAGTAATATTATTTTTTAAGCTTTAAAGCTAAACCAAGCTCTTTAAGCTGCTCTTCGTTAACATTTGATGGAGCATTCATCATTAAGTCTTGAGCATTTTGATTCATTGGGAACATTGTAACTTCTCTAATATTCTTTTCATTTGCTAATAACATTACAATTCTATCGATACCAGGTGCTATACCACCATGAGGTGGAGCTCCATAACTTAAAGCGTTGATCATTCCACTAAATTTTTCATCAACTAGTTCTTTTTCATATCCAGCAATCGAGAATAACTTATACATCAATTCAGGTACGTGATTTCTAATCGCACCAGAAGATAGTTCTATCCCATTACAAACAATATCATATTGGTAGGCTTTAATATTAAGTGGGTTATCAAGATCAATATTTTTTATATCACCTTGAGGCATTGAAAATGGATTGTGACTAAATTCAATTTTATTAGTTACTTCATTTTTTTCAAACATTGGATAATCAACGATCCAACAAAACGCAAAAGTATTATCATCAATTAATTCTAAATCCTTAGCAATTTTATCTCTTGCTAGAGAGGTTATTTTTTCAACTTCACTTATTTTTCCACAAGCAAAGAATATACTGTCTCCTATTTCGGCTCCAGCAATTTTCATAATTTCTTCTAAGGCTTCTTTAGAGAAAAATTTTCCTACCGGTCCTTTTGCTGAAAGATTTTCTTCTTTTTCAATTGTAAAATAAGCAAGACCTGAAGCACCTTGTTCTTTGGCCCACTTGTCAATATTATCAAAAAAGCTTCTAGGTTTATCTTTTGTATTTTTTGTAACTATACATCTCACTTTAGAGCCAGATTTTACAAGTTTTTTAAATATCTCAAATGTAACATCATCACGGGTAAAAATGTTTGATAAATCAGAAATTATTAATGGGTTTCTTAAATCTGGTTTATCTGATCCATACTTAAGCATAGATTCCTCATAAGGTATTCTTGGAAATTTTTCATACATCAATTTTTTTGAAGAAAAGTTCTTAAAAACATTGACTATTAATTTTTCAACAACTTGAAAAACGTCTTCTTGTTCAACAAAAGACATTTCTAAATCGAGCTGATAAAATTCACCTGGGCTTCTATCTGCTCTTGCATCTTCATCTCTAAAACATGGAGCTATTTGGAAATATTTATCAAAACCAGAAACCATTATAAGTTGTTTAAATTGTTGTGGTGCTTGTGGCAGTGCATAAAACTTTCCAGGATTTAATCTGCTTGGTACTAAAAAATCTCTTGCACCTTCAGGGCTAGAAGATGTTAATATTGGTGTTTGAAACTCCAAGAAACCAAGATTAGACATCTCACTCCTAATAAAAGAAATAACTTTTGACCTTAAAGTGATATTATCATGAATTTTTTTTCTTCTTAAATCTAAGAACCTATATTTAAGTCTAATTTCTTCAGCATACTCTTGATCACTAAAAACTGGCATTGGTAACTCTTTACAAGTACCCAACACTTCAAATGAATTTATATTAACCTCTATTTCTCCAGTTTGGAGATCGGTATTAATGGTCTCTTTTGTTCTCTCGACAACCTTACCATTTATCTTAATTACGCTTTCTAATTGAATTTTTTCTAATGATTTAAAGTTTTCGTTACTCTTATCTATGATGCACTGAGTCATTCCGTAATTGTCTCTTAAATCTATGAAAAGTAAATTTCCATGATCTCTTTTTTTATTGATCCAACCTGACAAAACAACATCTTTACCACTGCTAACTATTGTTAACTCGCTACATGTATGTGTTCTGTATTTATTCACTTATTCCTCAAGAGCTTCATTAATAATTTTAAAATCGATTGATTTTTTTTTTTTTAAACTAATCTTGTCAATTTTATATATGAATTCAAATATTTTGCCATACGATCTCTCAATTCTTTTTATAATAAAGTCAATCAGCTTTTTATCTAAAGTAATTTGTCTATCTGATAAATTTTTTAATATTAGTGCAAACATTAGCTCATCATCAGGGTTTTGAATGTTTGTAAAAAGACAGTTCTTAGTTCTAGATCGAAGATCATCCAGTTGAAAGTTAATCTCAGATATTGGTTTTATTGATGTCACTATCAAAAACTTGTTATCTTGGTCTATTATATTGAAGAGTGAATAAATCAACTTCTCATTTATATTTAAATTTAAATCCTCTAAAACTATGTTTTGATAAGGTTTAATAGATTTAAGATTTTCATCATTTAATGAATTAACATCAACCCTAATGCCGTTAAACTTTTTCAAAAAAATATTTACTAAGTGGGTTTTTCCTGAAAATTTTTCACCATTAATGTTTAAAAAGTTTTTTTCCCATTTTGGCCATTTATTAATCATTTCAAAAGCATAAAAATTACTCTTACCAACATAAAAATCATCATCTTTAAAGTTTTGCTCGTAATCAAAATCTAATAATAATTGATTTAAACTTTTCATTTTAATGTCCACATATTATTTTTGATTTCTAATTCAAGGTTCTTTTCTCTCATGTCATTTAAAAATATATTAGGTGTACCATTATAAGTAATTTTATACTGAATACTCTCACTATTAAAATTCAAAATACTAAAGTCTGATACTAAATCTAAACTATCAAGTGCCAGTTCCAGCTCTATAATTTTTTTTGTTTTTTTAGAATTAATAGATACTCTTATAGGAAGTTTTATTGAAGTATTAATTTCATTATTTTTTTTCCATTGATCTTCATAAAGTTGTTTTAAACTTTTAACAATATTAGAAAAGTTATCCACATTTATAATATCTATTTTGGGATAGTTTTTATTCTGAATTTTCAAATTATTGTTTAAATTAATTTTTGAAAGTGTTCTTACACTGTTACTTTCTTTATATATTATTAAAATTATACTATCTTTAATATCATATTTATTAATTAGATTTGAAAAATCATAAGTTTCGATATCTTTGGATATTTTTTGTAATTCTACCAAGTCTTCAATATCTTCACTTGGTAATAAATAATCTAACAAATCATAAGAGTTTTTTTGTTCATTCCATTTATCGTAAAAAATATTATTATTAAAAAGATAAATATTGTTATTTTTATTTTCTATAAGGATAGGAAATAATAAGACCTTATTTCTTTTTGGTATTGATGGAAAAATATTTTCATTTTCTAGAAATTTAAGAATTTTTTTTTTATTAAACGTTGTTTCTAAATTTGCAAAATACTCATTACTTATAAATTTTTCATCACTAATAGTAAAAGAATCGATCATTCTTTTAAGTTCTTTGATTGGAACATTTCTAATCTTTTTTCTATCACCAGAGGTTGTAATCATTGAAAGCAAATCAGAAAAGGAAGTTTGAAATCCTTTATCAATTACACTATTTTTTTCGAAATTTAGTTCAAATGGAGAGGATATTTTGATACCAGATACCTTAAATATATTTGCATTAGAATGAGTTGTGGAAAAAATTACTATTAATAGAGAGAATAAAATAAAATAAATATATACATTCAGTAATTTATAAAATTTATTAAATATTTGCATATATTATACTAATGAAAAAAAAAAAATTTACCTATGAAAAAAGTGGTGTGAACATAAATGCTGCTGACAGTTTTGTTAAATTTATATCCTCAATATCATCAAATAATAAAGGCAAAAAAAAGTTTAATAACATTGGTGGCTTTGGCTCTATTTCCAATATTCCTAAAAATTTAAAAAAACCTAAAATTGTAGCTTGTACTGATGGTGTTGGTACAAAAGTAGAGATAGCCAATTTACTCAATAAATATGACACAATTGGTATTGATTTAGTTGCTATGAGTGTAAATGATCTTATTGTTCAGGGGGCAAAACCATTATTATTTTTAGATTATATTTCTATTAATAAAATAGATTTAAAAAAATTAAAATCAATTCTTAAAGGAATAGTAAAAGGCTGTAAAATCTCAAATTGTGAATTAGTTGGAGGAGAAACTGCAGAAATGCCTGGTACTTATGAAAAGGGTAAATTTGATATAGCGGGTTTTGCTGTAGGTTTAGTTGATGAAAAAAAAATCCTAGCAAAAAAAAATATAAAGAGAAATGACTTATTATTAGCAATACCATCTAGTGGTGTTCACTCAAATGGCTATTCATTGGTGAGACATGTTCTTAAAAATAAGAAAATTAATTTAAAAAATAATTCATTTTTAAAAAAGGAATTACTAAGACCTACAAAAATTTATGTACAAGAAGTTTTAAATTTAATTGATAACAATCTTTTAAATGGATGTGCAAATATCACGGGTGGTGGATTAGCAGACAACATTAAGAGAGTTATTCCAGATGAGTTGGTTGCAGACATAGATTTAAATAAAGTGAAGACGAAAAAAATTTTTAAATGGTTAAAGCATAACAATATTGAAGATGAAGAAATGTTAAAAACATTTAATTGTGGAGTTGGTTTTTGTTTAATAGTTAATCCTAAAAATTTAAATAAAATTATGAAATTTTTTACAAAAGAATTTAAACCTTATATTATCGGAAAAATAGTAAAAGGGAAAAATAAAGTTAAACTTAATGGCAAAATTGATTGGTCTTAAAAAGATTAAAACAGCAGTTTTCATATCGGGAACTGGAAGTAATTTAAAAAATTTAATTAAATTTTCTAAAATAAAAGAATCTCCTATATCTGTAGATTTAATTATATCAAATACCTTTAAAGCAGAAGGTTTAAGA
>JAOIXS010000027.1 GCA_028225715.1 Candidatus Pelagibacter sp. | reverse complement strand
AACTAATTTTTCAGGTGAGCTTAAATAATTAAACTCAAGCAGCACATCTTCAAGTTCTGATTTTAAAGGTCTTATGTTTTCATTGATTGCAAAAATTTGATCCTCTATTTCTTTTGTAGAATTTTTAACAAGTGATGTGATCAATATTAACACGAAAATTACAACTAAAACTAATTGTTTCATAGTTTTTTTGACAAATTCTCAATGTCAATTAAATATTTAAATTTATCCAAAATATCTGTTTCAAAATCAAAAAAGTCTTCTTTTTTAATTACATAACGTAACTTGGCTGATCTAGAGGGTGGATTTTCTCTAATTTCTTTATCACTTGGTACTATTGGTTTTTTTATAACAGATTTAAATAAATTTAATTTTTCTTCAGTTTTTGGCATATGTCTTGAGACACTTTTATTTTCAGACAAATTTTTAAAAAAATATTTAACAATTTTATCTTCTAAAGAATGAAATGTTACAACTGCAATAACACCATCTTTTTTAACAACTTTAGCTGCATTAATTAATCCATAAATTAGTTCACTAATTTCTTTATTTACAAATATTCTTAATGCTTGGAAAACTTTAGTCGCACTATGCGTCTTATAATTTCTTTTTCTTTTTGAAGACTCTATAATTCTAACTAGTTCTTCTGTTGTAATTTTTCTTTTGGATCTGTCTTCAACGATATTGTGTGCTATTCTTTTGCTGTCTACTTCGTCACCAAAATATTTAAAAATCTTTGTAAGTTCTTTTTCATCTAATTGATTAATTGCTTCTTTTGCTGAAAATTCATTTATACCCATTTTCATATTAAGTTCACCTATTGTATCAAATGAAAGACCTTTTTTTGGGTCTTTAATCTGATTCAATGAATACCCTAAATCAAAAATTACAGCTTTGATATTTTCATCCTTTAACTTCAGGTTATTTAATTGACTAAATTTGATATTTTTAAATAACAGCCTATCTTCAAAACTATTTTGAATTTCTTGAGCTTTTTTAGAACTCTCAGAATCTCTATCTAATGCAATTACTTTTGTTGCTGGGAAATTTAGTATTTTTTTTGTGTATCCGCCTTGACCGAATGTACAGTCAATAAATGTGCCACCATATTGAGGGGTAATAATGCTAATTATTTCACTTAGCAATACCGGATAATGATTTCTCACATCTGGTATTATGGTGGCCATCATTTATTTTTTTGAAGACCATTAATTTTTTTGTCTTCTTAAAAATGCTGGAATTTCTAGATCATCATCTTCTGAAGTATTTTCTGAAGTTTCAGTTGATAAAAATCCTTCTGTCTCTGAAGTTGCACTATCCGAACTAAATAGATCTGGGGCGTCTTCACCTTCTACACCAAAGTTTTCAAGTCCATTAGAAGCATGCTCTTCCTCTATTGGGCTATTTTCTTCAGGTTCTGCAGTTGTAAGTGCTTCCTCTGAAAAAGATTGCTCATAATCATTTGATTGATTATTTTCAACAATACTTTCAACCTCTTGATTGCTATCAGTTTGTTCATTCATCATTTCTGATGATGCATTATTTCTAACTGGTTCTGTAATTATTTCATTTTCTAACTTTAATGCGTTTGCTCCATGTGAAATGGGGCTAGTCATTGTAGGTGAAAAGTTAAACGATTGAGCAGAACTTGCACTGTTAAAATCTGAATAACCAGGGTTTCTATTTTGTATTCTGTGAACCATATTGATTACAGATTTACTTTCTGGTTGTTGCCCATCTAACGCTGTTGCAACGATTGATACTCTGATTTTTCCATCAAGGTCTCCAGATGTGATAGCACCAATAATTACTTCTGCTTCTGGATCTACTTCAGCTCTTATTTTATTAACAACTTCATCAACTTCAAAAAGTTTAAGATCCTTACCACCGGTAATGTTTACTAGTAATCCTTTTGCACCTTTTAACGTGTAATCATCAATCAATGGGTTGCTAATTGCCATATCAGCTGCTTTAGCTGCTCTACCTTCTCCTTCAGCTTCACCAGTTCCCATCATTGCTTTACCCATTGAAGCCATTACAGTTTCAACATCAGCAAAATCTAGATTAACTATACCTGGTCTAACCATTAGATCGGTTACACTTTGTACACCTTGCATTAAAACATTATTTGAAAGATTAAAAGATTCCTCAAATGTAGTTTGTTCATTCGCAACCTTAAATAGATTTTGATTTGGAATTACAATAATTGTATCCACATGTTTTCTTAATTCTTCTAGGCCTAGCTGAGCTCTTCTCATTCTTGATGGCCCTTCATATAAAAAAGGAAGTGTTACAACGCCTACTGTTAAAATATTTAATTCTTTAGCAGCTCTTGCAATAACGTGTGCAGCACCTGTTCCAGTTCCACCACCCATACCAGCAGTTATAAAAACCATGTTTGCACCCTGAAGTGTATTTACAATTTCATTCAAAGATTCATCTGCAGCTGCTTGACCAATGTCATGTTTTGCTCCAGCACCTAAACCTTTTGTTAAACTTAGACCAATTTGAATTCTTGCTTTAGCTTTACTTAATTTTAAATCTTGAGCATCTGTATTTACAGCAATGAACTCTACTCCTTGAAGTCCATTATCAATCATTTCATTAAGTGCATTTCCGCCTGCACCACCAACTCCCACTACTAATAATCTTGGTTGTAATTCTTTTATTTCTGGTGATTTAAAGTTAATTGTCATTTTTATTTCCCCTCATTGTTATTAAAATGTTTTTCCCATTTAAGACTTGCACGATTTAGATTTGCTTTTTTCCTTGCGTTGATCTTAAATTTTTCAAATGCTGCCGGTTCCCATATTTGGAATGTTTGACCTTGACCAACAAACAACATGGTATTTTTTATTTTTGCATGTTTTAATAATTTTGTTGATAATGAAATTCTACCTTCACTATCAAATTGTAAATTCATACTCTCAGATAAAATTGACGTTGCAAAATAGTCTCTTTTTTCTTCAAATGGACTTAATGAATCTATACTTACAGAAAGTTTTTCAATTCTATCTTGTGAACAAGCTTCTATAGATTGATTATTAAATGAGGGATAACAGATAACACCGTTGTATCCATAGTTAGAAAGATGAGATCTAAAACTAGCAGGCACAGATACCCTTCCCTTTTTGTCTATTTTGTTCTCGTAAGTAGATAAAAACATATTTTTTATATTTCATAAATTCCATATTTGGGAATATATGGGACAATATGGGTTTTTAAACATAGTGTCAATATGTTCATTTTAGGCTTATTTAGCAATGATTGTAGGTAACTTTTATGTATCTATATTAAGTCTAAAATCAATTCTTAGTTTTAACTCAATACAATTCTGTAACTAAAAAGAAGAACAGAAATGATTCAATTGTGAATCAAAAGGTGAACATCTAAATTTAATTAAAATTCGATTGTGGATAAGTTTGCTAGACAAACTATAAGCCGGGTTCTGTCATTTAAACCTATCATTTCTCTAGGCTTAAGATCACTCTTAAGCTCAAGCAACTAACCCTGATGACTAGCCAAAGACGGCTTTTAGTTTTGCAACAATGTCATCTCTACTTAGTCTTGCTCCCAGCGGGGTTTTCCAGCGTTCATTGTTACCAATAGAACCGGTGTGCTCTTACCACACCTTTTCACCCTTGCCATGTTATGGCGGTATATTTTCTGTGGCACTATCCCTAGGGTTTCCCCTGCCAGGTATTATCTGGCACTGTGTCTTTGCGGAGCCCGGACTTTCCTCTTTAATAAATTAAAGCGATAAGTCGTTCATCTAGCAAATACAATTTATTACTAAAATATAGAACTTCAAGAAAAATTTAATCATATTTTTTAATAAGATCTTTACTTATTAATAGGCATTCTTGATCAATTATACCATTGATCATTTCTTGTCTAAATCTTCTTTGAAAAGCTTTGATCAAATTTTTTAAATATTTATTTGTACTTAATTCTTTTGGGGTTTTTTTTGAATATCCAATTTTAAATAAATTATTGAAAAATAGTTCTTTTTCTATTTTGCTGGTCTTAAAATTTCTATTTTTCATTAATTTTTTTTTTTTTAAGGAATGCCATAAACCAATATTATTTTTAGATAAATATTCCCATGGAAATTTTTCTCCTGGATCTTTTTTTCTATCAGGTGCTATGTCAGAGTGTCCTAAAATGTTCTTGGGGCTAATCTTGTATTTTTTTATTAAAAATTTATTCAATTTTAAAAGTGAAGAAATTTGTTTTTTAGAAAATCTTTTATAACCAAACTTATGTCCAGGATTTATAATTTCAATTCCAATCGAATTTTGATTTAAAGATTTATAATTCTTCCATGAAGATTTTCCTGCATGCCAAGCTTCGTATAAATCTGGCACTAAAGTTAATATATTACCATTATTTTTAATTAAATAATGGCTGCTAACCTCAGATTGTATACTAGTAAGCCTATTTACTGCATCTGATTCTTTTTTCATCCCTGTATAGTGAATAACAATAAATTTAATTTTTTTATAAGTTCTTTTTTTAAAATTAAAGTTTGGAGAATAATGTAATATTGTTTTTAAAGCCATTTTTGGGTCATATTTAAAGCTAAATCTAGATTTACAATACTATTATATGCATTATATAATCAAATACGTAATGAAAAAAATTTTAATCACATTTTTTATCTCAATTACACTTACAATCAATGTTAGTGCGGGAACAGATGGAGAAAATAACCTTTCTAAAAAACCTAAGCCTATAAAAGATTGTTTTGAGGGATTAAACAGAGCCTCTTTTGCTTTAAATAAAGGTTTAGATAAAGTAATTTTTAAACCAGTAGCAAAAGGTTACAGGAGTTTACCTTCACCAGTTAGAGCTGGAACGAGTAATGCACTGGAAAATCTTTCTTCGCTTATAACTATACCAAATAATATTTTGCAAGGGCAATTTAAAACTGCAGGAGTAAACACTGGAAGATTTGTGGTCAATACAACAGTAGGAATTCTTGGATTATTTGATGTTGCTGAAAAAATAGGTTTTTCTGAGTATGAAAAAGAAGACTATGGTCAAACACTTGGAGTATGGGGAGTGGGACCGGGTTGTTATTTGGTGTTACCAGTTTTAGGTCCCTCAACCGTTAGAGATACCGCAGGTTCGTTTATAAACGTATTAGGTGGAGATCCATATTATAATGCTTCCACTCATGGTAATAATGAATTTTTGACTACATCTCAATTTGCAATGACAAAAATTTTAACAGGAATAGATTTTAGAGCAAAAAATTTAGAAACTATAGATAATTTAGAAAAAAATTCTTTAGATTTTTATGCATCTGTAAAAAGTTTGTACTTACAAGATAGACAAAGAAAAATTGCCAATAAAAATGTAACTTCATCAGCAACTATTGAGGTTTTGTATGAGGGTGACTGGGAAGAAATAGAGAGTCAGTAATTAAAAAATCAAATAAATTTTAAACAAAGGTAATTAATGATATCAAAAAAAATCTTAACTATTGTTTCATCTTTAATAATTTTTTTCTCGTTTATAGTAAAAGTTTACTCAATTGAACCAGATGTTTTTGTTCAATCAACAGTTAATAGAGCAGCCAAAACACTTGGTGCAAATCTTACAAAAGAAGAAAGAATTGAAAAACTTAAACAAATTGCAAGTGATACTGTTGATATAAATGGTATTGGCTATTATACCTTGGGTGCTTATAGAAAAAATATAAGTAATGAGCAAATTGAACAATATAACGTCTTATTTGAACAATACTTTTTAAAAAGCTTTTCTAGTCGATTAGCTGAATACTCAAATCCAGAAATAGAAGTGGTATCCAAAAAAAAAATAAATGAAAACTATACAATGGTTTCAAGTATTTTAGTTTCAACAGAGAAGAGACCAGAGGTCAAGATTGACTGGAGAGTCCATACTAAAAATCCAAATAACCCTAAGATTAGAGATTTAATCATTGAAGGTTTAAGTCTTGCGCGAACACAAAAGGAGGAATTTTCCTCTATCATTCAAAGTAATGATGGAGATATTAATGCTCTTTTTACTACCTTAAGAGAATTCATTAAATAATTACTATAATAAGATAATTTTTGGTGGGCCCACCAGGACTCGAACCTGGGACCAATACATTATGAGTGTACTGCTCTAACCAACTGAGCTACAGGCCCTAAAAATTAAACTTTAACTATATTATAACGTAACAGATGTCTAGCATAGGTAAAAGATAATGAAAATGGTGGGACTGGTTGGTTACGCTCCAACTACCCCTGCAATGTCAATGCAGTACTCTACTATTGAGCTACAGTCCCTTTGAATTTTAACTTTCTAAAAAGCTCTTTAACTGTTTGGATCTGCTTGGGTGTTTTAATTTTCTTAAAGCTTTAGCTTCTATCTGCCTAATACGCTCTCTTGTTACAGAAAACTGAAGACCTACTTCTTCAAGAGTATGGTCTGTATTCATTCCAACACCAAATCTCATTCTAAGAACTCTTTCTTCTCTTGGGGTTAAAGTTGATAAAATTTTAGTCGTAGCTTCACCTAAATTTGACTTAATAGCTTGTTCTAAAGGTGCTAATGCTTTTGTATCTTCAATAAAATCACCTAAACTACTATCCTCTTCATCTCCAACTGGTTTTTCAAGAGATACCGGTTCTTTTGATATTTTTAAAACTTTTCTAACTTTGTCTAAAGGCATTCTTAATTTTTGTGCTAGTTCTTCAGGTGTAGCCTCTCTACCAAACTCACTTAAAATTAATCTTTGAGTTCTTACAATTTTATTAATAGTTTCAATCATGTGGACTGGAATTCTTATTGTACGAGCTTGGTCAGCAATAGATCTGGTGATTGCTTGTCTAATCCACCAAGTGGCATATGTTGAAAATTTATATCCACGTCTATATTCAAATTTATCTACAGCTTTCATAAGACCAATGTTTCCTTCTTGAATAAGATCTAAAAATTGAAGTCCTCTATTTGTATATTTTTTTGCAATTGAAATTACCAATCTTAAATTTGCTTCAACCATTTCTTTTTTTGCAATTCTAGATTCTTTTTCACCTTTTTGAACTCGGCTAACTATTTTTTTATAATCAGTGACTGAAATTCCAAGTTTATGACTAATTTCAATTAATCTCTCTCTTATATTTTTAAATTCATCTTTATTTTTTGAGAAAAACTGTTTCCACATAGGGTTAGTATCCAGGAACTTTTTAAGATTTGGATTAATTTCATTACCTATATAAAACTTAATAAATTCATTTCTTGGAATTTTTTGGTCCATTGCTAGTCTTAAAAGGTTTCCTTCTAGTGAAACAATTTTTTTATTTTCCACATAGTGCTTTTGAACCAATTCTTCTAGTACAGATGGTGATAACTGTAATGATTTAATATTTTCTAAAATATCACTTACAATTTTATCATGTCCTTTTTCTTTAGCAGTTGAGAAACTTACTGTGTTTAAAATACCATCAAGTTTTTCTTTTTGATACTTAATTAACTTTGCGTATTCTTTAGTTAAAGTATTTACAGTTTTTAAAACTTTTGGTTTGATTTCAGTTTCCATTGCTGCAAGCGTTGGATTAAACTCATCATCATCTCCATTATTTTCAGTATTTTTATCAGTTTCGCCAGAATTTCTTTGTTTAGCACTTGGGCCTGTACTTTCGTCCTCCATGTAGTTAGTGTCAATATCAATAATTTCTCTAACTAAAATTTCATCACTTTGAAGTTTTTCATCCCATTCTACAAATTGTTGTGCGGTAATTGGGCTTTGTGCTAATGCAATAAGCATTACATCTTTTCCAGCTTCTATTCTTTTAGCAATTGCAATTTCACCTTCACGAGATAAGAGCTCTACTCCACCCATCTCTCTTAAATACATTCTTATAGGATCATCACTTTTCTCAATTGTCTTACCCTCTTCTTTAGATGAATTTTCTTTTTTTCTTAAAACTTTGAAATCAGATTTTTTTTCTACTAATGCTACATTCTCATCAAGAATATGCATGAAGGCTTGTTCTAAATTTTCGTCTGAAAGATTTCTTTTTCCTAGTGATTTATTTAACTCATCAAACGTTATAAAACCTCTATGAGTCCCACGACCCATAAGTCTAGCAAATGATTTTGTAATTATTCTTTCCACAATAGTATATTTGAGAAGACTTATATAAGCGCAATTTGAGAAAAATCCACGTATTTTTTGAAGGATTTAATTGATGTTTTTTTGCTTTTTTAGCTCTCTTATTTCATTAAAAGTGCTTTCGCTTAAATCTTTAGAGAACTTCGACTCGAGCTCTTCAATCCTAAACTCTAAATCGTAGTTTTTGAGGTCTCTAGAAACTTCTTCTAACAGTTCAAACATTTTATTCTGATCATTTTGGTGATTATTCAAAATATGTTTTATTGAAGCAAATTTAAATATTTTTTCAGTTAATTGAGGGTCAATTGGAATTTGATCTAAGGTAAGTTTTTCTCCACTCTTTAATTTGGTTATTAAAGTTTCAAGAATTAACTTATTTTCTTCACTAAATAGATTTATATTTTCAATCATGTGAATATTTTCTTGAAATAAATCTAAATTATTCATTATTAAATAAAGCAATGAAAACTCTTTAAGCTCCACACCACTCAATAATTTACTTTCGTTAAAGTGTTTTTGAGTAGACTGTAATGATTTTATCTTTTTAGTAAAAAATTGTTTTTTTCCTACATTGCTATGTGGAGTTAAAGATGAAATTTTCTCCAAGAAAAACTCTAGTACATATTTTTTTATAAAATCATCTTTTATAGTTACGGCAATAGCTCTTAATTTCTTTTCAAAAATAGCCATTGATGAAGGGTTGTTGTCAGTTTGCTGTTTATAATGGTTAAATATAAACTGATGAATTGAGATTTTTGCCTGTTTAGTAAAATCAATAAAGTTTGCTTTGCCATTTTTATTTGCATAACTATCGGGATCTTCTCCATCTGGTAAAAAAAGAAACGAAATTTGTTTTTCTGGTTGTAGCTCTTTAATTGAATTTTCTGCCGCTCTAAGCGCTGCTTTGTAACCACTTTCATCACCATCAAAACAAATAATTATGTCTTCAAAGAATTGGTTAAGCATTAAAATTTGTCTATCCGTTAAAGAAGTTCCAAGATTTGCTACAACATTTTCAATTCCATTTTTGTTTAAACCAACTACATCCATATATCCCTCAACTAAATATACATGATCTATTTTATTAGATAATCTTCTAGCTAAATCTAAATTATATAAGTTAGAACCCTTTTTAAAAAAAGGTGTTTCAGGAGAATTAATATATTTTGCTGAATAACTATTTTCCTGGATAGTTCTTCCTCCTAATCCAATAGGTTGACCTGAAATATTGTTAATTGGAAATATTATTCTATCTCGAAATCTTTCAACGTATGTATTCTTTTTTTCATCTAAATAAAAAA
>JAOIXS010000026.1 GCA_028225715.1 Candidatus Pelagibacter sp. | reverse complement strand
AATGGAGATATAGATGAAGCAAAAAAACTGATGATTGAAATGAGTGATAATTATAAAAGATTATTAGATCTTTTTCCTGAAAATTCAAAAGTAGGATTTAAAACAGAAGCTTTGCCTTCTATTTGGGAAAATAAAGATGAATTTAATTTATTAATGACAAAAGCCTCAAGTAATATGCTTGAGCTAATGTCTGTTATTGATAGCACAGAAGATGTGAGGGCAACTCTTGGAAAATATATGTGGAGTAGTTGTAAGTCTTGTCACTCAAAATTCAGAGCTGAACATTAAGATTTAGTTGTTTGTATTTAAAAATTTTAATATTGTTTAAATATAAATGTCAGCCGTATTACCAAAATCAGCTAAAGTAGTAGTTATAGGAGGGGGTGTTGCTGGTTGTTCGGTTGCCTATCATCTTGCAAAATATGGTTGGAAAGATACGATATTATTGGAAAGGGATCAGCTTACATCAGGAACTACTTGGCATGCAGCAGGACTTGTGGGTCAATTAGGAGCCTCATCCACCATTACACGTCTTAGAAAATACTCTTTAAATCTTTATAAAGAATTAGAAAAAAAAACAGGATTATCAACTGGATTAAAACAAAACGGAGCAATCACAGTTGCAAGCACACCTGAAAGATTGCAAGAACTATTAAGACAAGCAACAGCTGCACAATTATTTGATGTCAATGTTGAGAGCGTTAACAAACAAAGAATAAAAGAACTTTATCCTGTTATAAATGATGATGACATTTTAGGTGGTGTTTATATGCCAGAAGATGGTCAGGCAGATCCTATAGGGGTTACTAATGTATTAGCTAAAGCTGCAAAGATGGAAGGTGCTCAGATATTTGAGAAAACACCTGTTGAAAAAATATTAGTTAAAGACAAAAAAATTGTTGGTGTTCAAACGAAATTTGGTAAAATTGATTGTGAATACGTTGTAATTGCAACTGGGATGTGGTCGAGACAAATTGGAGAAGATATTGGTGTAAGTATTCCATTATATCCAAATGAGCACTTTTATATCATTACAGAACCACTAGATAAGTTACCTAAAAACTTACCGGTTTTAAGAGACTATAATTCCTGTCTTTATTTGAAAGAAGATGCAGGGAAAATGTTAGTTGGAATATTTGAACCCAATGCAAAACCTGCCTTTAAAGATAAGGGAATTGTTCCAGAAGATTTTTCATTTGGTGAATTTCCAGATGATTTTGATCACTTTGAACCTTATTTAGAAAAATCTTTTCAAAGATTGCCTATGTTAGAAACTGCTGGAATTAGAAAATTTTTTTCAGGACCCGAATCTTTTACACCGGATACCCAATACCTTTTAGGAGAAACGCCAGAAGTGAATAACCTTTTTACTTGTTGTGGGTTTAACAGTATTGGGATCGCAAGTTCAGGGGGTGCAGGTAGAGTTACTGCTGAATGGATGATTAATGGATATATGAATGAAGATTTATTTTCACTTGATATTAAAAGATTTCAAAAATTTCATTCATCTAAAAAATTTATTATGGAAAGAGTAACGGAAACTCTTGGTGATTTATATGGAATGCACTGGCCTTACAAACAGCATAGCACTTCAAGAAATCAAAAATTATTACCGTATCATGAAGAATTAAAAAAAGAAGGTGCATGCTTTGGTGTATCGGGTGAATACGAAAGACCTATGTGGTATGCAAAAAATAATGAAAAAGCAGAATACAAATACAGTTTTGATTACCAAAACTGGTATCCTTCAGTTGAATTTGAAACAAAAAATACAATTACCAATGTTGGATTGTATGAACTTTCTCCCTTCTCAAAATATGAAATAAAAGGAGAAGAAGCACACAGTGAATTACAAAGAATATGTACAGCTAACATTAAGAATGAAATAGGCAGATCAACTTACACACAAATGTTGAATGAGGCAGGAGGAATTGAAACAGACTTAACTGTTATTTGTATTGATAAAAATCATTTTAGAATAATAAGTTCAGCTGCAACAAGAACTCATGATAAAGCACATATTTTAAAACATTTATCACCCAATTTAGAATTTAAAGATATTACGGATGATCTTGTTTGTTTAGGAATTTTTGGACCAAAAAGTAGAAATTTAATTTCAAAAATTTCAAATGATGATTTTAGCAACAAAATATTTAAATTTGGTTATGGAAAATTTGTAACCATCGGTTCAAAAAAAGCTTGGGCTCAAAGATTATCTTATGTGGGCGAATTAGGGTTTGAGCTTTATATGGAAAATAAAGATGCTAAAGAAATTTATCAATTAATTGTTGAAGAGGGAAAAAATCATGATTTATCTCACTGTGGATCGCATGCAATGGACACTATGAGAATGGAAAGTGGTTTTTTACATTGGGGTCACGACATTTCACCTGAAGAAAATCAGTACGAGGCAGGATTAAATTTTGCAATCAGTTATAAAAAAGAAATCGACTTTATTGGCAAAGAAAGCTTATTAAAAATCAAAAATCAAAAACAAAATAGAAGATTTATTATGTTGTCACTTAAAGATAATAAGCCAGGCACACCTCTATTATTACATGAAGAGCCAATTTATCTTGGGGACAAAATTATAGGAAGAACGACATCTGGAAATTATTCCTTTAATTATAAAAAAAACTTGTCTTTTGGATATATAAATTTAGCATATTCAAATGAAGAACTTTCAAAAATGGATCTATATATTGAAGTTGCTAAACAGAAATTCCCAGCACTAGTAGAAATCACTCCTCTAAAAGATAAACAAGCTAGATTTTTATAATTTTAGTTGCCGAGTTAAATAATTGGTGGTTAAATAATGTTATGCGAAAAGTGTATTTTCATAATGATAGGTCAATTGATCAAAATACAAATACAAAAAGATTATCTGAAGCACAGCACGTAAGTGTAAAACAAGTTGTTGATATCAACAAATTACTTAACAGAGTAAAAATAGATCAAAAAAATGAAACAAAACGAAAAATCATTTTTTATAGTTCTACTGTTTTAGGACTTTCTTTATTAGGAACTTTTATCACACTCTTAAAGTAAACAACTCATTCAAATACTTGATTGCACTAAAAATAAAATCTATTATAAAACAACAATAATTAAGTTAAGTGGCGGGGTAGCTCAGTCGGTTAGAGCGCAGGACTCATAAGCCTGAGGTCAGTGGTTCGATTCCACTTCCCGCTACCATTTAATGCCCTGGAAAATCCATTAAGTTCTCAACCTTATAACCTTTTTTAACTAAATTATCAGATCCACCTAGGTCAAAAAGATTAATTGCAAAAACAAATGCTGCAATTTTGGCATTCGACATTTCTACAAGTTTAGCTGCAGCTTCAGCAGTACCACCTGTTGCTATTAAATCATCTATAATCAAAACTGAATCGTCTTTATCAATTGAATCTTTATGCACTTCAATAGTTGCTGTTCCATACTCTAATTCAAAATCAACAGAATGAGTTTCAGCAGGAAGTTTGTTTTTTTTTCTAAACATTATAAATGGTTTTTTAAGTAGGTAAGAAACTGCAGAAGCAAATACAAATCCTCTCGATTCAATTGCTGCAATTTTATCTATTTTATAATTTTTAGATCTTTCAATTATTTGGTTAATACACTCTTCAAATGCATCTGAATCCTTAATTAGAGTTGTAATATCTCTAAATAGAATCCCTTTTTTTGGATAATCTGGAATTGATCTAATATAATCTTTTAAATTCATAATACTTAATTATAAAAGTATAAATAAATAAATTTTTGATTATGACAACAAATAAATTAGCAATTATTGGTGGAAGTGGCCTTTATGATGTTGAGGAATTTAAAGATCGTGCATTACTTGATATAGATACTCCTTGGGGAAAACCATCAGATCAAATTTTAAAAACAAATTATAACAATAAGGAAGTTTATTTTTTGCCAAGACATGGAAGGGGTCATTTTGTTTCTCCATCTAATATAAATTTTAGAGCAAATATTGATGCACTTAAACAACTAGGTGTTACAGATATAGTTTCAGTTTCAGCTGTAGGCTCTCTTAAAGAGGATTTAACTCCAGGAAAATTTGTTATTGTGGACCAATTTATTGATAGAACTTTTGCAAGATCAAAAACTTTTTTTGATGATGAAATTGTGGCTCATGTATCAATGGCACATCCAACATCAAATGGGTTAATGAATACCTGTGAAGATGCGATTAAGAAATCAAATATAGATTATCAAAGAAACGGAACTTATGTAGTAATGGAGGGCCCTCAATTTTCAACATTAGCTGAGTCTAATTTATATAGATCTTGGAATGCGGATGTTATTGGAATGACCAATATGCCTGAAGCAAAACTCGCAAGAGAAGCTGAGATCAGGTATGCATCTGTATCAATGGTCACTGATTTTGATTGTTGGCATCCCGATCATGAAAATGTAGATGTTCAGCAAGTGATTAAAGTTCTTTTAGGAAATGCTGAAAAAGCAAAAAAAATGATAAAAAGTATTATTAATAATTTTGAAAGTCATATCGATCCAAAAGATCCTACTAATAATTGTTTAGATGTAGCAATTATTACTGCACCTGAAAAAAGAACTCAAAAAACAATAGATAAACTCAAGACAGTAGCTGGTAGAGCTCTATCTAAATGAAAATTCAAAATAAAAAATACAGAACTATTTGGTACGAAGAAAATGTTGTCAAAATAATTGATCAAACAAAACTTCCACATCAGTTTATTATTAAAGATTTAAAAACAGTCAAAGATGCAATTAATGCCATTAAAGTAATGGAAGTAAGAGGAGCACCATTGATTGGTGGTACAGCGGCCTATGGAATTGCACTGGCAGTTCAGGAAAATAATGATCCTGATTTTATTAAAAAAAGTTCTGAAGAGTTAATTGAATCAAGACCTACTGCTATAAATTTAAAGTGGGCTGTAGATCGTATGATGAAAAAATTATCAGGCATTAATAGTGGTCAAATTTTAGATATTGCTTTAAATGAAGCTAAAGAAATATGTGATGAAGATGAAAAATTTTGTGAAAATATTGGACTTAATGGATTAAAGATAATTGAGGAAATTTATAACAAAACCAAAAAAAAAGTTAATATTTTAACTCATTGTAATGCAGGATGGTTAGCAACTATCAATTGGGGGACAGCGACTTCTCCGATCTACCATGCTCATCAAAAGGGTATTCCGGTGCATGTTTGGGTTGATGAAACAAGACCTAGAAACCAAGGTGCAAATTTAACCTCATATGAATTAAATGAAGAAAATATTCCAAATACAATTATTGCAGATAATACAGGTGGAATTTTAATGCAAAGAGGTGATGTTGATATGTGTATCGTTGGAACAGACAGAACTTTATCTAATGGAGATGTTTGTAATAAGATAGGCACTTACCTTAAAGCTTTGGCTGCTCATGACAATAATGTCCCGTTTTATGTGGCGTTACCAAGCTCGACTATTGATTGGAAAATTAAAGAGGGAAAAGATATTCCCATAGAGGAGAGGAATTCAGAAGAGCTATCTCATATTGAAGGTGTGGATGAAAATAATGAAATTAAAAAAATTTTGATTTATCCTAAAAAAAGCAAGGCAATGAACCTTGCTTTTGATGTTACACCAGCAAAATATGTAACAGGATTAATAACTGAAAAAGGAATTTGTGAAGCATCAAGTGATGCATTAAAGAAGATGTTTGAATAATGAAAAGTTTAAGGTCTGAAGTTATTAAGTACGCTAAGATGCTGAATAGTAGAAAGTTATCTGCTCTTAGATCTGGCAATATATCTGCTAGATTTCAAGATGGTTTTTTAATAACACCCTCAGGAGCTAAATATTCTTCATTGAAAAATAAAGATATAGTTTTTGTTTCCCTAAAAGGTGAATTTGATGAAAAAAAAGGAATACCATCTTCTGAATGGAGATTTCACCAGGATATTTACTTGAATAAAAAAGAAGCTAAAGCAATAGTGCATGCACACTCTAACTACGCAACAGCAATCTCTACTCATGGAAAAGGAATACCAGCATTTCATTACATGGTCGCTATGGCAGGAGGTAAGGATATTAAATGTGCAAAATATGCAACCTATGGAACAAGAGAATTGTCTCAAAATATTCTTAAAGCATTAAAACAGAGAAATGCTTGCTTAATAGGCAATCACGGACAAATTGCATTTTCTGAGAATTTATCAAAGGCATTTGAATTAGCTGAAGAGGTTGAAAATCTTTCGAACCAGTATATAAAAGCGCTAAAAATTGGTAAGCCTAAAATTTTATCATCAAGAGAAATGAGCAAAGTTTTAAGTAAAGCAAAAAATTATAAGAGGGGATAATTTTTATGACTAAAGTCGGTGAACATATAACTTTAGACATCATTGGTACAACTCAGGAGTATGATCCTTCAGTCTACGAGAATGTAATTCGTAAAATTGCAAAAGCTGCAGAAGTTACAATTCTTGAAATTTCAAAGTATAAATTTGAGCCTCAAGGTTTTACTATACTTGCCTTATTAGCCGAAAGTCACATCAGTTTTCATACCTTTCCAGAAAAAGGAATTACTAGTTTTGATTTTTTTACATGTGGGAAGGTAAGTCCTTCTATTGCACTCGATATTGTTAAAAAAGAATTTAAACATAAAAGAATTGTTAAAAAAGAGTTCAATAGAGACACAAAATCCCTTTATCATGATATTTATAGTTCATCTGGTTTACAAAAATCATATGTAGTAAATGATGTGATTGAAGATTTTAAATCAAAAGTTGGTCAACATATTGAAATTTTAGAATTAGAACAATTTGGTAAATCTTTATTTATTGATGGCGAAATTCAAGTTGCATCAACTGATGAACATTTATACAGCTCAACATTTGTTGGTGCAGGTCTTAATTTAAATAAAGACAATGAAAAAGCAGCTATTATTGGTGGAGGTGATGGTGGTGTTGCTAGAGAATGTATTTCTAAAAATTTTAGTTTTGTTGATTGGTATGAACTTGATCCTGAGGTTGTAGATGTTTGCAATAAACACCTCGGTGATATTGGAAAAAAATCTACAGAAAAAAATTCAGTAAAATGTGTATGGGGAGATGCTTTTGAAAGTATAAAGTCAGTACAAGATGATACCTATGATCACATATTTGTTGATCTTAATGATGATCAGTTTTGCATAGATCTTGCTGCAAAAAATATGGATTCTATGATTAGAATTTTAAAACCAAAAGGAGTGATTACAGCTCAAGTTGGTAGCCAAGATAAAAAACCCAAACAAGTTGATAGCTGGTTAAATGTATTTAACCATCATTTTGGAAATACTAAAATATCTAGAGTTTACATACCTAGTTTTGATTGTTCTTGGAATTTTTCTTCTTCAATAAATCATTAATTTTTCTTTTTTAATTATTAAATTTGTGAAATAATTGTCACAAATTAAAGGAGAAAATAATGAATATATTTAAAAAAACTATTCTAACAGTTCTTGCTTCTTTATTAATTATTGGAAATGTTTATGCCGATAAAATAAAGATTGGAACAGAAGGCGCTTACCCACCATGGAATTCTAAGGATGCATCAGGTGCTCTTATTGGTTTTGAGGTAGAGTTAGCAAAAGAACTTTGTGCAATCATGAAATATGAATGTACTATCGTTGAACAAGATTGGGATGGAATGATTCCAGCTTTGTTAATGAGAAAGTTTGATGCGATCATGGCAGGAATGTCAATTACTGCTGAAAGACAAAAAACAATTACTTTTTCACAAGGTTATGCTGACGAAGTTGCAGCCCTTGCAGCAATGAAAGGTTCAAGTTTAGAGAGCATGGATACACCAGAAGGTATTAATTTAACTTTAGGTGGAAGTGCTGTTAAGAAAACTCTTAAGACTTTAACTGCTGCACTTGCTGGAAAAACTGTTTGTACACAAACTGGAACTATTCACCAAAACTTTTTAGAGTCGGGTGATGTAGGTAAAGTGAATGTTAGAACTTACAAAACTCAAGATGAAGTAAACTTAGACTTAACTTCTGGTAGATGTGATGTTGCATTAGCTGCAGCAGTTGCATTCACTGATTATGCGGATAAATCAGGAAAACCAGTAGTACTAGTTGGACCTACTTTTTCAGGTGGTGCTTTTGGTAATGGTGTTGGAGTTGGAATAAGACAAGGCGGAACTGATACGATTGGTAAAAGAGACGCAAAGCTTCTTAGAGATTTCAACAAAGCAATCAATACTGCTAGAAAAAAAGGAATCATCAGCAAATTAGCGATCAAGCATTTTGGCTTTGACGCTTCTATGTAAATAATATTTTGAAAAGGCGACTATTTAATTAGTCGCCCTTTCGATATGGATCTTTTATCATTCGGAAAAACAGGCTGGGGAGACGAGTTGTTTTATGCAACTCTAATGACAATTGCAGTAGCAGTTACTGCAATGTTAATTGGTTTTTTATTTTCATTAATCTTTACGCCACTTAAATTATCAAATAATAAATTTCTAAATTTTATTGGAAATACGTACACAACAGTAATCAGAGGTGTGCCAGAACTATTAGTAATCTACCTTTTCTTTTTTGGGGGAAGTGGAGCGATTATGTATGTGGCTTCAATTTTTGGATACTTTGAATATATAGAAATTAATGCTTTTATTACAGGTTCGGTTGCAATCGGTATTATATCAGGAGCTTATTCAACGGAAGTATTTAGAGGAGCGATACAATCAATAGATAAAGGTCAATTTGAAGCTGCCAAAGTTTTAGGGGTTAGTAAATTTGTACAATTTCATAAAATAATTTTGCCTCAAATGTTAAGACTTGCTATTCCAAACTTAAGTAATGTTTGGCAAATCACTTTAAAAGACACATCATTAATATCAGTTACTGGTTTAGTTGAAATTATGAGACAATCTTATATTGCAGCAGGCTCTACTAGAGATCCTTTATTCTTTTATTGTTTTGCTGCAGTTTTATATTTGATGCTTACCTTTTTAAGCATGAAATTGATTAACAGACTTGAAGTTAAGTATAGTAGAGGCTTTTAATGGATTTTGATTTAATGATAACAAGTTTGCCAAAACTTTTAAGTGCTGCAGTTATAACTTTAAAATTATTATCGGCATCTTTAATCATTGGCTTATTTATTGGATTTTTATTTGCAGTTTTAAGATTAAATAAAAACCCATTTATTAATAAATTTGCTTATGGGTATTCTTATTTATTTAGAGGAACTCCATTATTGGTTCAAATATTTATAATTTATTATGGTCTTGGACAAATTGAATGGTTAAGATCAACCTTTCTTTGGGCAATATTAAAAGAGCCTTATTGGTGTGCAATTATTGCATTTGCTTTAAATACGGGAGCTTATACTTCAGAAATTTTAAGATCTGCTTTTCAAACTATAAAGCCTGGAATAATTGAAGCTGGTAAAAGTTTAGGGATATCAAGTAAAATTATTTTATATAAAATTCAAATTCCAGTAGCGATCAGACAATCTTTACCAGCTTATGGTAATGAAATTATATTAATGATGAAGGGTACATCCCTTGCAAGTACTGTAACTTTAATGGATATTACAGGTGTTGCAAAACACATTGTATCAACGACTTATAAACCCTTAGAAGTGTTTCTTTTAGCAGGTGGAATTTATCTGTTTATGACCTTTATTATTCATAACCTGATAAAATATTTAGAAAAAAAATATAGTTTTAATTAAAGATATTTATTACTGATGAAAAAAAAAACAGAACATATATTTAGATTTTTATCTATGGCAACCGTCATTACAATATTTTCCTTAGATTTTTTTCAAATTTATGATTTTGGTATAGATAGACTTATATATAAAGTTAATCCTATATTTGCAGACTTAATAACAATCATCCCATCACTTGAAGAGTTAAATTTACAAAATATGTCTACCAAAGATAAAATTAGCTCAGTAGAAACAATGAATAGGCCTATGAATTACCCACTTATTTGGGTGTATATTTTTGATTTCATCAGTAAGTTGGGTGAGCCACATAATTTATTCGGTTACATGCAAATATTTATTTACCTTTCATTTGCAGTTTTTTACTTGGTAAGAGTAAAAAAAAATTTTTTACTAAATAGTTTAATTATTTTTTCACCACCCATATTTTTAATTTTTGATAGAGGTAATAATGATTTGTTAATTTTTTTTTTAATATACCTTAGTATATATAGTCAGAGAGGTGTATCAGGATTTTTAATTGGTTTAGCTGCTGCACTTAAGATATATCCACTTTTTTTAGCACCATTCATTTTCTTTTATAGTAAGGGAAAATTTTATTTTTTATTTGGTTTTTTGTTAACATTACCTCTTATTATTTTTTCTTTTTCTCAATTAAATATATTTATAGGAAATACTTCAATTTCCTTTTCGTCATCTTTTGGAATTTTAACA
>JAOIXS010000025.1 GCA_028225715.1 Candidatus Pelagibacter sp. | reverse complement strand
TTTTGTTTCGATTAATCTCATAAACGCATCTAATTCTAGCTTAAATAAATCATCTTCCGATAAAGTCTTATCAATAGTTGTGTCTCCCCCACTCAAGACATGGGCCAATTCCTTTGCAACTGTAACACCGTGATCACGAATAATTTTTTCTTTGTAAAGTTTTTCTATAATTTTATTCATTTCTACTAAAACTTCTTTTCCTGGTAGATTAAATTCTGTCTCTAAGGGAGCTTTAAATTCTTTATTGTCATCTAGGATTTTTTTTGAAACTTCTAGTAAACTATTTCTATTCATTATTTTCTTATCTTCAGTTTTTAAATATTTTAATGGCTCTGCTTCAACTGGTGAAGTTGCAGTTTTTCCATAACCAATAATATCAAACACTTTAAGGGGTGCGTAATGAGGGTCTTTTTTAGCTTCATCTGTATCAAGCCATCTTGCTAACATTTCCTTACATCCCCCACCAGCTGGTATTAATCCAACTATTGTTTCCACCAATCCAACTACAATATTTGTATGTGAAGCTACAAAATTACTTTGAACCATAACTTCAAATCCTCCACCGAGTGTTAACCCTGATGGTGCAGAAACAACCGGATGATTAGAATACTTAAGATGTTTGCAGGTTTCTTGAAAATATCTAATAAATTTTTCTATTGATTTAAAATCATTTTTATTTGCAAAATCCATCGTGTAACTCAAGTTTACTCCAGCAGAAAATTGCATACTTTCATTTATTATAATCAACGGTTTGTCTGTAGCTTTTTTTAAAGCATCCATTGAATCGTAATCTAGAGCATTTGCTTTAGTGGTGAACTCAACAATATTATAATCATTAAATCTATATATCTGAGCTGAACTATTTCCATCCACACTTAATGCTTTCTTTTTAGCTTTTCCAAATGTTTTAATGTCAGTATATTTTTGTCTAGATCCATAAAAATCTTGATTTCTATTTTGAGATAAATTTTCTAAAAAAACATTTCCTTTAAAGTCATCAATCTTATCAAAAAAAGTATCAACACCGATCTCTTCCAACATTTCAAATGGACCTTTAGTCCAATTAAAACCTAGTCTCATTGCTTCATCAATATCATTAAAATTTTTTGTAATTGATGGGACTAAAGAAGAAGCATATTTAATAATCTTAGAAATAACAGACCAAGCATATTCACCATACTTATCGTCTCTTGAGATTAATTTTTTAAGATCTACATTATCTGATTTAATATTAATCTTTTTACTTGCTGAATATTCTCCAGTTTCAAGATTGATAGCTTCCATAACTTTAACTTCACCCATTTTATTAACCCTGTAAAACCCTCCCTTGCCTTTTCGACCTGTATACCCTGTTTCAATTAATGTTTTTACTAAAGGAATTTCTTTTGCAACAACTTGAAAAGGGTCATTTTCTGATAATTCTTTAATAAAACTTTTTAAAACATCAGCCATTAAATCAATACCAATTAAATCATAAAGACCAAACACACCTGTTTTTGGTATACCCATTGGTCTTCCAAAAATTGCATCAGCTTCTTCTATACTAAGTTTCATTTTAAAAGCTTCAGTCATTGCAACTTGCATTGCAAAAACACCTATTCTGTTTCCTAAAAAACCTGGGGTGTCATTACAAATAATTGCACCTTTCCCAAGTTCTTCTTCGCAAAAATCTTTTAAAGAGTTTATTTTATCTAAATCATTATTTTCATTTTTAACTATCTCTAATAACCCCATGTATCTAACTGGATTAAAAAAATGAGTAATGCAAAAATCTTTTTTTTCTTCTTCTGATAAATGTTCAGATAAGACTTTAATAGGTATAGAGGATGTGTTTGAAGAAACTATTGCACCTTTTTTTCTTTCTTTGAATATTTTTTTATAGATATCATGTTTAATGTCTATTCTTTCAACAACAGCCTCTACTACCCAGTCAGCCTCTTTTACTTCATCAAAATTATCTAAAATGTTTCCTACTTTAATGTTATTTATTTTTGATCTATCTAACAAAAGTGGCGGTCTTGATCTGTGAATTTTATCACGTGCTTGCTTGCTTATTTCAGTTTTTAAATCTAACAAAGTTACTGGAATATTTGCATTACATAAATGTGCTGCAATTCCACTACCCATAGTTCCTGAACCAATAACTACTACTTTTTTAATTTCCATAAGATTTAAAAATCGAAGAATTGTTTATAATAAAAAAAATGAACTTAGTAAATAAATTACCTATTAATTCCTCTTAGTCTTTCAGACCTTCTTCTTAAAAGTTCTGCACTAACTAGAATTAATGTGGACATTATAATTAAACAAGTTGCCACAGCCATTATTGTTGGACTTAACTGTTCTCTTAGACCAACCCACATTTGAATTGGAATAGTAGTGTTTTCAAGTCCTGCTAAGAATAATACTACTACAACTTCATCAAACGAAGTTACAAAGGCAAATAATGCACCAGAAATAACCCCTGGTAAAATTAATGGTAATGTTATTTTCATAAAAGTATTAACTGGATTGCTTCCCAAACTTGCCGCTGCACGTGTCACACTATGATCAAACCCTGTTAATGTTGCTGTTACCGTAATAACTACAAAGGGCGTACCTAAAATTATATGAGCTAAAATTATTCCTGTATGTGTTGCAGCTAAACCTACTTTTGCCATGAAGAAAAATATTGCTGTTCCTGAGATGATTAATGGCACAATCATTGGTGATATCAATAAAGCCATGAATGCTGCTTTGTAAGGCATGTGCCTGCTGCTTAAACCTAATGCTGCAACTGTTCCAAGAATTGTTGAGCCAATAGTTGCAAAGAAAGCAATAATAATACTATTTTTTGCGGCTAGTCCCCATGGATTTTTAGTTCCATAAATCATGTCTTCATACCATCTTAATGAAAATGCATCTGGGTCGAGTGCTATCATTCCCTTAGAAAAATGAATGTATTGCTCTGCATTAAACGAAAGTGGTAAGATTATAAACAAAGGTGCAATTAAAAAGAAAAATACTAATGCACAAATCGTTAAATATGTGTAGTGCCAAACTCTATAATTCCATGATGTATAATTTGGTAATGACATAATTTATCCTAATTTAATATTATCTATCCCTACTAATTTATTATAGATCCAGTAAATAGTTAAGACACCAACCAACAACATTGTACCTAATGCAGCAGCAAATGACCAATCTAGAGAACTTTTCATATGATAAGCAATTGTATTACTAATTAAAGACCCACTAGCTCCTCCAACTAATGCAGGAGTTATATAATAACCTATTGCTAAAATAAAAACTAACAAGGATCCAGCACCAATTCCTGGAATTGTTAGTGGAAAGTATATTTTTCTAAATGCTACAAATGGTGTTCCGCCCAAAGATTTTCCAGCTCTCATTAAGCTTGGAGATATCGTTTTCATTACACTGTAAAGCGGTAAAACCATAAATGGTAATAGGATTTGAGTCATTGCAACAAAAGTTCCTATTACATTATACATTAGTTCAGGTCTGGCATCGTTTGCTGCGAGTCCGAGCCATACAATCAAATCATTAATTGGGCCTTGTTGCTGAAGTAAAACCATCCAACTTGAGGTTCTAACTAAAAGTGATGTCCAGAATGGAAGAAGCACACATATCATTAGTAAATTACTATATTTCATGGGTAATGTGGCTAATAAGTAAGAAATTGGATAAGCAAGAATAAAACAGAATATAGTTACCCAAAATGCAACTTTAAGTGTTCTTAACCAAAGTATTTTATGAATTCTTCTATCTTCATCTTGTTGAATTATATTTCTATCTTGATCAAACTTTAGATCAACACCTTTTAAATATTTTGCATATGACCAGTTTGGAGCAGTATTTTTTAAAGCTACTAAATATTCATTTTGACCCCACCTTTTGTGAGTTTTTATAAATTGTGATTTATAATCGCCTTCTTCAAATTTTCCAAGTTTTCTAACTGTTTTCTTTATTAAGCTACTAAACCCGCCTTTTTCATAATTCAGTCTTGCTATAATCTTACCGTAGGTTTTTGTCTTTTTTAAATAAGCCAAATCTTCATAAAGTGCTGCATAAACTGGTTCTTCTGGAAGCTCTTTACCATCCCATTTTTCAATTGCTTCAAATGTATTTGGAAGCATTTTAGTGATCATACGATCATCGACACTTCTAAATAACATGTCGCCTATTGGAAATACGTATGTGATTATAAGAAATAAAAATAATGGAGCTACAAGCATTACTGCTTTTAACTTATTTTTTCTTTCAGCTTTCTTTAAGCTGACCTCTAGAGGTATTCCGTCTGATGATAATATTTGTTCTGTACTCATATTTTAAAATTCTTAAAAAAAAAGGGCGGTTATTATGTAACCGCCCTAATATTTTATAACAAAAACTTAATCTATAAAACTAAATTATAGACCAGCTTTCATTGCTTCCCATTTTTCACCGATTTCATCTTGGTTATCTGCCCAGAAATCAGGGTTCATAAGGATATATCTTTTAGTGTTAGCAGGTGCTGTAGGCATGTGTTGTACCATGCTTGTTTTACCGTCTTTAAACCATGGCTCTCCAGCATCTATAATAGCAATTGAAGACTTTCTCCAAGGAGCGTAAGCAATATACTTAGCACTTCCAGCTAAACCTTCAGTACTTGTCATTTCTCTAAGTACTTTCATAGCGCTACCGTCAGCATAACCTGGACCATCTTTAACTAATGCAAAATATTCATAGTCAAGAATTTGTCCATCCCATACTTGTACAAGTGGAGTTCCTTCCATTTGCGCATTAAAGAATCTACCATTCCAACCAGTTGCCATTACTACTTCACCGTTAGCAAGTAATTCAGGCGGCTGAGCTCCAGCATTCCAAAATACACATCCACCATTTGGATCAGTACATAAAGCTTTAAGTTTATTCATAGCTCTATCGATACCACCGTCAGCATCAAGTTTTCTGTAAGTTAAGTCAGAACCTTTACCAGGGTTTACACCGTCTGCAGTGATAGCAATCTCTAAATTAGACATTGCACCTTTGTAAATTGCTCTTTTTCCAGGGAACTTAGCTGTGTTGAAAAAGTCTTTCAGTGTTTTTGGTTTTGTAGCTCCGATTGTTGCATCGTTATAAGCATAGTTCCAAGAGTACAGAATGTTTCCAACTGCACATTTTGAAGGCATGCTTGTAAAGAAGTCTTGACTTGCAGGCGTTCCATCTGGAGCAGGTGCAAAGTCTTTATCAAAATCGAATTCATGGAAAATTCCTTCATCACATCCAACGATAGTGTCTTTTGCGTAAACATCGATGATGTCCCAAGTGATTTTTCCAGCTTCTTTTTGAGCTTTAATTTCTGATAATCCACCAGTGTAGTCTACCCAGTTTACAGGTATACCTAATTTAGCAGCAGTAGGATCACCGTACCCTAATTTTTGACTCTCCGTATAAGCACCACCCCAAGACACTACAGTAACTGCAAATGCTGAAGTCGTGATAGAAAGTACAAAAGATAGAGCAAGTAATAATTTACTTAATTTTTTCATTTTCTCTCCTATTTAACGTTAACGTTTGTTGTTTTATAAAGTGAAAGTAAAACAATATAGGATACTTTAGTCAACAGGCAATTATGGCTAATTTGCCTTTATTTTATTTAAGTTTTTTTAGGTAGTTTTTAAAATTATTTTGGATCTAAAGCTCTACAGTCAATACTGTTCCAGCCTATATCTAGTACATTGCCCTTTTTAAGGTCTAATCTTGCAGTACTATTTGGTACTTTAAGGATAAAATCTTTATTACCTAGCAAGTCAACTCTAAGCCTTGTGTGATCACCATGATAAATTATTTCTTCTATTTTTCCTTTATGATTATTATCCATCTTATCTGTAGGATCTATAATTGCCCTTTCAGGTCTTAGTGAAACTTTAGTCTTATCCCCTTTTGCTTTTACAGCAACTGGATTTGCTAAAATTTCTGTACCATCTTCTAATTTTACTTTGCACTTATCACCTGAAATATCTGCGACCTGACCTAAAAATTTATTATTCTCTCCAATAAATTCAGCAACAAAAGAATTGACTGGTTTTTCATATAATTCATCAGGGCTAGATAGCTGTTGAACTTTACCATCATTAAAAACTGCAATTCGATTTGACATTGTTAAAGCCTCAGTTTGGTCATGTGTAACGTAAACAACTGTTACACCAATACTTTCATGAATATGTTTAATTTCATATTGCATGCTTTCTCTCAAATTTTTATCTAATGCACCAAGTGGTTCGTCCATAAGTACTACTTGTGGATCAAATACTAAAGATCTCGCAACAGCAACACGTTGTTGTTGTCCACCAGATAATTGCATTGGCATTCTTGCTTCAAAACCATGAAGTGAAACCATTGATAAAGCCTTATCAATTTTTTTATCTGCTTCGTCTTTTGGAACTTTTCTAACTCTTAAAGGAAAAGCTAAGTTTTCATAAACAGTCATATGAGGGAATAAAGCATAGTTTTGGAATACCATTCCGATTCCTCTTTTGTGAGGTGGAATATTTGAAATCACTTTACCGTCTAAGTAAATTTCTCCATGAGTTGGAGTTTCAAAACCAGCAAGCATCATTAAACAAGTTGTTTTACCAGAACCAGAGGGTCCCAACATAGTTACAAACTCACCTTCTTCAATGTCTAGATTTAATCCTTTGACAACTAATATTTTGCCGTCATAACTTTTGTCTACATTGTCAAATTTTACAAATTCTTTATTTTTTGCCATATCTTTTCCAAGAGATTTAAAACATTTGTTAGCTTGTTTATCAAGTTTTTTTTATTCCAATTACTTGATATGCAGATCTTTTGAAAAATTACAAAATAACTCACATCCTTTGTCAGTTATTCGTATTGCTTCTGATGCTTCAACACCCCACTCTCCAAATTGCATTACTGCGATCATATGAAAAGTAACATTTGGTTCTAAAATAGTCATATCACCCTTAGATATATTAAGGGTATGCTCACCCCAATCAGGTGGATAACCAATTCCTATTGAATAACCAGTTCTAGATGTCTTTTCTATTCCATATTTATCTAGAATTTTCCAAAAACCTTGTGCAACATCATCTGCAGTTTGCCCAGGTTTTGCTGCATCTATTCCAGCTTGAAGAGCCTCATTTGTTTTGTTCATAGTATCAATTTTCTTTTGATCAGGCTTTCCGAGTAAAACTGTCCTAGCCATCGGGCAATGGTACCTTTGATAAGCACCTGAAAGTTCAATAATTGTAGCCTCACCCTCAACAAACTTATCTTGTGTCGCTGTTAAATGTGACGCTGAAGTGCCTTTTCCTGTCGGAAGTAACGTTGCTATACTTGAATACTCACCTCCAAATTCTGGAGTTCCATAAAATAATGCTTTTTGAATTTCACCTACAGCATCACATTGTCTGACACCAGGATTTATAACATCGATTGCTGTTTGCATGCCCTTTTGAGAAATAAGTGCTGCAACTTTCATAAGCTCTATCTCTGCATTAGATTTAACAACACGAGCCCAATTAACTAATCTTTCAGAATCTTTTAACTTAACATTTGGCAGACCTTGTTTCATTTTTTCATAACAATAAGCTGTAAAATAATGACTATCCATTTCTAAACCTACTGCAAGTTTATCCCACTTTCTCTCTTTTATAATTTCTACTAAATTATCAAACGGATGAAGTGGCCAAGTATGAATATATTTTTCATCATAAACTAAAATATTTTCATTTTTCAAATAAGTTTTTATATAAGCTCCACCTGAGTCTTGTTTTCTAACCCAGCATAATGGCTCATCAGCATTCACATGAACAATTACAGCTTGTGCATAATAAAATGACCAAGCATCATAGCCGGTTAAATAGTTCATATTGGCTGTATCACTAGAGATCAATAGCTCTATGCCTTTCTCTTGCATTAAACTCTGAACTTTTTTTAACCTTGTTTTGTATTCTTCTTTGCTAAAATTCATATAATTTAACTATTAAATAATTTTCCAAAACCGTCAATCTTTTCTTTATAATTAATTGCATTTAAAGAATCCCAGATTAAAGTTTGATTACTTGATATAACAACTTTATTTAGTTTTTTTTCTAATTTATTAATTATAGATAATACTGGTAAAGCTGTGCACGAAACAAATAGCGCGTCACTATCTGCAAGATCTATTTTTGATAAGACATTAAATAAATGGTCCTCATCAACTTTTCCAATATCTAAATCAGAATCAATATCAAAATAAGTTAAAGAGTTAATGTCTACATTTTCTTTTTCAAAAAAGCTAACTACAGAATCATTTATTTTTTTTGTATAAGGTGTAAAAATAGATATTTTATTAATGCCTAATTTATTTAATGCTTTGATGGCTGCCGTTATTGGAGTTGTTACTTTTGCTGCTGGTTTAGCTAAATGTACTTTTTCTTTTATCACATCATACCCAGCTGCAACTGTTCCAGATGTGCAACCATATGCTACACAATCTATCTTTTGATCTGGCAAAATATCTTTTGTAACATCGGTAATATCATCTGACATTTTAGCTAATGTTTCATTGGTTAGAGGATTATAGCAATGAATTCTATTCACATAGAGATCAATGTCTCTCCCATAAATTACATTATTAAAATCCTTTTCAATTCTAAAATCGCTACCTAGCGTTATAAGGCCAATTCTTGGGTTGGATTTTGAAATATATTTTGGCTCAACTTTGTTTAATTTCATAAATTACCTTCAATATTTTGATTAAATATATATTGAATAAGGAGTCTAGTTAAAATAGAGTTCAGAAAAAGCAGACATAACTCGTCGTTACTTAAGGTTTAAACGGTACTAAAGAATACGAAAGTGGGATCAGTCGTCTTTAAATTTAACTATTTAAGGAGGTTTGAATGAAATTTGGATATTTTTGTAACACTACTAATTGGGATCATAAACCATACAATCAATTATTAAACGAAACTAAAGAGATCACAACTTTTTGTGATGAAAATAATTGGGATTCTATTTGGTATACAGAGCATCACTTTAATCACGAAGGAATGGAATCTTGTACTAACCCATTAATGATGGGTGTTGATGCAGCAGCTAGAACAAAACAAATTAGAATAGGTCAAGCTTGTAATGTAATTACATTTCATAATCCTATTCGTCTGGCTGAAGACATAGCTTTGCTAGATCAATTGTCTGGAGGGAGAGTGGACGTTGGTATTGGGAGAGGAATTTATGGAAGAGAAGCTATCAATATGAACAAAGAGGCCGACCTAAAAGATCAAGCTAAAAATTTTAGATTATTTGATGAATCTTTAACAATTATGAAAAAAGCTTGGACTGAAGAATTTTTTAGTCATAAGGGTGAATTTTATACTTATCCATCACCAAATTTTACTTGGCAGCATGACATGAGTCCACCCAGTGAAAAGTTTTTAGATACAAAAACAAATGAAATAAAAAAAATAAGTGTTGTGCCAAAACCAAAACAAGAACCTCATCCTCCAATTTGGCAAGTTGTTGATGGTGCACGATCAATTGAATGGGCTGCACAGAATGGGTTAAATACAATAATGTGGATACCTACTGTTAAAGCTTTAAAGAAAAGATTTGAAATTTATAAAGATGCAAAATCTAAAGCAGAAAATAGAGATGTTCCACTAGGTGAAGGTATATCTTTGGTTAGAGACATGTTTGTTGCTGAAACTATGGAGGAAGCAGAAAAAATGGCAGGTGAACATATTATTAATTATATGAAATGGGTATGTCACTGGAGAGGATTAGGTAATCATATGGATCCAGATGAAGAACTGCCTGAAACTAAACATAAGTTAGATTTACTCAATTACGATTTTTTACACAAAAGAAATTTATTATTTGGAACTCCAGAGTATGTGGTTAACAAAATTAATGAATTAAAATCTGAATTGAATTTACAAAACTTACAAGTTTGGTCTAATTTTCCTGGAATAGATCACGAGGCTTGCATGAGAAGTATAAAGCTGTTTAATGATGAAGTTGTACCTAAGATTAATTTAGATAGTTCAAGTATTGAGAAAGCAAGTTAATGAAATTGGAACTTAGAAAGTTTACAAAATTTGTAGACAAGACTTTTATTGAAGGCGGTAAGGAAGCTAAAGAACCTGTTCTGCTTGTTTCGGTTGCAGCTGTTTTTAAAAATCCGTGGAGTGGAAAAGGTTTTGTTGATGATCTTAAACCAGTTATTTTAGACCTAGCACCTAAGTTAGGTGACATCTTGGTACCAGAGCTTATTAAGGAGATTGGGTCTCCTGAGAAAATTTTAGCTTATGGTAAAGCTGGTACAGTTGGGCTTAATGGTGAAATTGAACATGCATCAGCGTTTATTCATACTTTAAGATTTGGAAACAAATTTAGAGATGCCGTTGGTGGAACGTCCTATCTAAGTTTTACCAATACAAGAGGACCTGCTGGATCAAAGATGTCCATTCCAATGATGCATAAAACAGATTCTGGTCTAAGGCCCTATTATCTTACACACGAATTTACTATACATGATGCTCCTTTTGATGATGAAATCGTTATTGCTATCGGTGGAGCCTCGAGTGGCAGAGCTCATGCAAGAACAGGTGATCGCTACCAAGATATGAAGGAAATGGGATTGGACCCAAAATAAATAAATGTCTCAAAATTTTGATCCAAATCAAAATTATTACTCATTCATTGATAATAACACTACTCCATTAGTATTTATTCATGGTGTTGGGCTAGATCATGAAATGTGGGAGCCTCAAATTAACTCTTTAAACAATCATTCAATAATTACTTATGATTTGTTAGGTCATGGAAGAACTCCTTATGAGAAAGAAAAAGTTACTTTGAATGATTTTTCAAACCAATTAGATAACTTAATAAAATTTTTGAAAGTAGATAAAATTAACCTTATTGGGTTTTCTCTAGGTTCGTTGATTGCACTAGACTTTGCCTCAAAGTTTCAGGATAAATTAGAAACCCTTACGTTGCTTGGGACTACATATAAAAGAACTGAGGAACAAAGAGATTTAGTTATAGAAAGATTTGAGCAAGCCAAGTTAAATAAACCTATTTCAAAACAAGCGCTAAAAAGATGGTTTACAGATCAATACTTAAATGACCATCCAGAAATTTATA
>JAOIXS010000024.1 GCA_028225715.1 Candidatus Pelagibacter sp. | reverse complement strand
CACGGGCTTTTTGTTTCTCAAGAGCCATTAATCTATCATTTTCAATTTTGGCTTTTTGTTGCTCTTGTCTTATTCTTTGCTTTTCAAAAAAATCTAATCTTAGTTTTTCTTCTTTTAATTTCAAATCATCTTGTCTTACTTTTTCCTCTTCTTCATCTCTTAGTTTTTGCTCTTCAGCTTTAATTCTTTGAGATTCAAGTTTAATTTTTTTTCTTTCAATCTGCTGGTGTTGTTTAATAATTTTTTCTTTCAGTTTTTCTTGATCAGCTATTCTTTGTTTTTCTTCCTTTATTAGATTTAATTCATTTTGTTTAATTAATCTTATTTCTTCATTTTTTTGTTTTTCTTGTTCTATTTTTTCTTTTTTTAATTCTTTAATTTTTTCTTCTTTTATTAATCTAATTCTATGCAGCTCTTTTTGTTTAGCTCTTTTTTTGAAGTTATTGTATTTATCTATTAGAGATGATGATGTGAATTTCGTTAATTTTTCTATATTAATCTTTTTTAAAATTTTTAAGGGTTGTTCAATTAATTTTTTTTTGCTCAAATTAATTTTTTTCCTAATTGTATTTTTTAGGACATTTTTCACAAACTTATCTCATCAACTTTTGATTAATAATAATAGTTATAGAGTGACTAAAATGGGTTCAACTTGAGATTTTATCTGTTGTTAATTAAGCATTTTAAAGGAATTAATAAAATCTGGTCTTAATATATATTCTGTGCGTCTGTCAGATTTTATTTTTTTCAAGACTTCTAAACCGTAAAGAACTTTACCAACAGGCGTATATTCACCTTCAAATAATGGTTCATCTTGTAAGATAATAAAAAATTGACTGTCTTCTGTATTGTTCTTAAATGTTCGAGCTAATCCAACACTACCCTTTGTGTAATTAAAGTTATTATCGATTTCTGATTTGATTGTACCTAAACCTGATTTTCCAGTGCCAATTTTTCCATAATCTAAATTTCCTTTTTTTCCAAACTCTAGGTCACCAGCCTGAATAAGTTTATTTTCAATTACCCTATGAAAAGCAATATTTTCATAAGCATTGGATCTAATTAAAGTTACAAATCTTTGAACAGCACTAGGTGAGATATTTGGATAAAGCTCTATAATTACATTTCCACAAGGTACATTTAAAATTGCAATATTATTTGGCTCCTTAAAGGTAATATCCTTTGGATTAATATCTTTGATGAATAAACATTTGTTTTTAACTATAAAATATGTGCAGAAAGTTCCGATACCTAATAAAATTAAAAAAACAAAAATAAATTTTTCTGATGTCGAAGCTTTAATTTTTTTTATCATTAAAAAGTAAATGAACTATCTATTTCTTTTATTTTATTTTCAATATATGAAATTTTATTATTCAAAATAGGGTCTGATTTACGAATTTGGTTAATTTCTTTTTTCATTAAAAAGATCATGTGTGAGTAAACTTCCGCCATATCCTCTGAGGCTGTTGACTTAGAATACTCTGTAAAAAACCCTTTCGTTTCTTTGTATTGTTCTAACCCTATATTTTCTGTACATGTAGAACATTCAGCATATTTAAAGTTAGAATTATTAAATTTAATCCAATCTTCTTCATTAAAAACTTCTTTATGCTGAAGATGCATTACATGAAAAACTTCATGATGGATTACTCTTTCAAAGTAGTTTTCATCAAATTTAATATCCAGTATTAATGTTTTCATTACATTATCTGGAATGCCTGCTGTATACAATTCTGAGATAGATAAATTTTTACACATAACAATATATTTCAGATTAATTTTTTTTAAATAATTATAAGAATATCTACTAAGATTTTTATGAATAATTTTATATTTTGCATCCAAATCTTTTTTATTTGGATTTGAACAAACAATATTTTTTTGAGTACCTAGTCTAAAAGGTCTGACAGCATAAAAATACTTAAGTTTATTTTTAGTATTTATTTCATAAATCTCCAAATTAGGTATTTTTATGAGATTATAGATAGTATTGGCTTTTAGTGGTGTAATAAAAATAATTAATAGTAAAATGGCTCTTATTAAGTTCATAATTATAAAGATAGAAGATATTCCATTATTAAAGAATGTGGTACATTTTATTTATAAATGAAAAAAGAAAGAAATAAAAATCCAATTCAGCCGGTTAGTGGAACTAAAGTTCCAAGATTTGCTGGCCCATCTACATTTGCAAGATTACCAGAATTGAGAGATGTTGAAAGTTGTGATGTAGCAATTGTTGGAATTCCATTTGATGCTGGTACTAGTTACAGACCAGGAGCAAGATTTGGTCCAATGAGTATTAGACAGGCTTCAAGACATTTAAGAACTAATTATCATCCAAGCTATGATGTTGAACCTTTTAAGGTGCAGCAAGTTGCTGATGCTGGTGATATCACTTGTAATCCATTTAGCATTGATGAGTCGATAAAACAGATTGAAGCTGGAGCAACAGATTTATTGAATAAAGTTGGTGGTATAATTAGCCTAGGTGGCGACCATACAATTGCAGTACCTTTATTAAGAGCAATCAATAAAAAATGTAATGGACCAGTTGCCTTAGTACATTTTGATGCACATTTAGACACTTGGGACACATATTTTGGTGCTCCTTATACACATGGAACTCCTTTTAGAAGAGCAAGAGAAGAGGGTTTATTTCTAGATGATGCTTCAATGCATGTTGGAATTCGAGGTCCTCTTTACAGTAGGGATGATATTAAAAATGATGAAGAATTTGGTTTTAAAATTATTCATTGTGATGAGTTTCAAACACAAGGCACGGATAAAATTGCAGAAAGAATTAAAAAAAGAGTTGGTAACAATCCACTTTATTTGTCTATTGATATAGATGTTTTAGATCCAGCTTTTGCTCCAGGTACAGGTACCCCTGAAATTGCTGGTATGACTACAAGAGAGATGGTCAATGTTCTAAGAGGCCTGTCTGGTTTAAATCTTGTGTCTGCTGATGTGGTTGAAGTTTCTCCAGCATATGATCATGCTGAAGTTACCTCGTTAGCTGCAGCAACCATTGTTTACGAACTAACAAATTTATTTGCAAAATCATAAAGAAAGGATAGTTTCTCAAAATGCTAGATAAGAAAAAATTTTATATTAATGGTGAATGGATTTCCCCAAAAAAACCAAATGACTTCAAAGTAACAGATCCCTCAACAGAAGAAGAGTGTGCTGTTATATCTTTAGGTGGAGTAGAAGACGTAAATGATGCAGTAAGTGCAGCAACTAAGGCTTTTGAAACATGGGCATTTTCAACAAAAGAAGAAAGATTAAAATATTTAGAAGCTTTATATGTTGTTTATAAAAAGAGATGGGCTGATATGGCTAAGGCTATAACTCTTGAAATGGGAGCACCAATTGATTTTTCGACACAATTACAAGCAGGGACTGGAGCTAGCCATATAAAATCTTATATAAAAGTTTTAAAAGAATATACGTTTGAAGCGAAGTTAGGAGAGCATGCACTTAATAATAATATTTTACACGAACCAAAAGGAGTTTGTGCATTAATTACTCCATGGAACTGGCCAATGAACCAAACTTGTTTAAAAGTTATTCCAGCTATTGCTGCAGGATGCACAATGGTGCTTAAGCCATCTGAAATAGCCCCATTATCATCGATGATTTTAGCAGAGATGATTGATGAAATTAAATTACCAAAAGGTGTGTTCAATTTAGTTAATGGAGATGGTGCACTTACTGGAAATGCATTAACAAGTCATCCTGATGTTAATATGGTTTCATTTACAGGATCTACTAGAGCAGGAGCTTTGATTTCTCAAAATGCAGCAAATGATTTTAAAAGAGTTAGTCTCGAACTTGGTGGAAAAGGGGCAAATATTATATTTAAAGATGCAGATGCAGAAGCTGTTGAAAGAGGTGCTCTAAGATGTTTTAGAAATTCAGGGCAATCTTGTAATGCACCAACAAGAATGTTAGTTGAAAAATCTATTTATGATGACACTGTTGAAAGAGTAAAAAATTTTGCTAACTCAATGAAAGTTGATATTGCAACGAAAGAAGGTGATCATATCGGTCCAGTGGTTTCAAAAGCTCAATTTGATAAAATCCAAGCTTTAATTCAAGTTGGCATTGATGAAGGTGCTAAATTAGTTGCTGGTGGAACTGGTAAACCCGATGGACTTGATAAAGGGTATTTTGTTAAACCTACTGCTTTTGCAGATGTTAATAATCAAATGCAAATTGCAAGAACAGAAATATTTGGGCCTGTTTTATCAATTATACCTTTTGAAACTGAAGAAGAGGCTATTTCGATAGCTAATGATACTCCGTATGGATTATTGAACTTCATTCAAACTCAAGATCAAGAAAAAGCTAATAGAGTTGCTAGAAAATTAAGATCAGGAATGGTTGATATTAATGGTGCAGGCTTAGCTCCAGATGCTCCTTTTGGTGGATACAAACATTCAGGAATTGGTCGTGAAGCTGGAAAATTAGGCCTAGAAGAATATTTAGAAGTTAAAGTAGTAAGTGGTTGGAACGATTAATTAGGAATAGAATTATTTTTAATTCCATCTAACAAATCTAAACATTTCTTAAGCTCATCTAAAACTATAAACTCATCTATTTTATGAGCTTGTTCAATAGAACCTGGACCACATACAACAGTGCTTATTCCTATTTCTTGAAATAATCCAGCTTCAGTCCCAAATGAAACTACCTCTCTAGTGTTGTCACCAGTAAGACTTGAAACTAATTCACATGCATTGGATTTTTCATCTCTATCAAAACCTACAACTTCACCAATTATATTTTTTCTAATGGAAGAATTTGGAAAAACTTTTTTCATATCAGGTAAAAGTATTTCATTAGCATATTTGTCTAATTCTGAATTTAAAAATACACCATCTTCTTTAACTACTGGTCTTGTTTCCCAGTTAACATGACATTTATCTGCAATTACATTGTGCGCTATACCACCAAAAATCCCACCTATAGAAAGTGTTGAGTGCGGAGGGTCAAAAATTGAGTCTTTAGGAGCTCTTTTTTTAAGCTCTTCTCTTAATTCTATTAATTTATTTACATATCTAGTGGCATATTCAACAGCACTAACCCCCTTGTGAGGAGCAGAACTATGACCTGCTAACCCTTCAAAATAAGTTGTATATTCATAACATCCTTTATGAGCATCTATGATTTTCATATTTGTTGGCTCACCTATAATACAAATACCATCTTTAACTCCTCTTTTTTTTAATTCTTCAATTAAAATTGGAGCTCCTATACAGGCAGTTTCTTCATCAAAGGTATAAGAAAAATGAATATCTCTATCTAAATTAGCTTTTGCATAAATAGGAGCAAATGCTAATGTGCAAGCGATAAAACCTTTCATATCACAAGCACCCCTTCCAAAAAGTTTGTTATCTTTTATTGTTGCAACAAATGGATCTGTACTCCATCCTTTTGAAACAGGAACAACATCTGTATGACCAGATAAAATTATTGGTTTTTTTCCACTTAGTTTTTTAGCTTTCAATGTTGCAAAAAGATTAACTCTTTTTTTTTCATCATCATAAGTTTTAAATGATGTTGCACCAAGTTTTTTTAGAATTTCATCACAATAGTTAATCAAAGAGCTATTATCTTCTCCAGATATCGTTTTGAAGCTAATCAAATCAGTTAAAATTTTAACCGAATTATTAAATAATTGATCTGAACTATTTTCTGTACTCATAAATAACATCTATTATATATTAAATATATGAAAGAACAAATAACCTATGATGACTTTGATAAAATAGATATTAGAGTTGGAACTGTAATCTCTGTAAAAAAAAATGAAAAAGCACGTAAACCTTCTTTAGTTATTGAGGTAGATTTCGGTAAAGAAATTGGAATTAAACAGTCTTCAGCTCAAATTACCCATTATTATAATGAGGAAAATTTAAAAGGAAAACAAGTTGTAGGTATTTGTAATTTTCCCGAGAAAAATATTGCAGGAATTGTTTCACAAGTTCTTATTTTAGGTTCAATTGATAAAAAGGGAAAAGTTATATTACTTCATCCATCTAAAGAGTCTGAAAACGGTCTTCCAGTAGCTTAATTTTTTATGCATCCAGAATTATTATTATTAATAGGAATTTCTTTATCTTTGGGATTTACACCAGGACCAAATAATGCTGTTGCAGCTTACTCAGGTTTTAATTTTGGTATCAGAAAAACTTTACCATTAATCTTGGGAGTTGGTTTTGGTTACACAACTTTAATTATATTGATTAATTTTGTTTTAATATCAACTTTCAAAAATTATCCAATTATTCAAGAAATTATCAGAGTTCTTGGAACAATTTTTTTAATTTATCTAGCTTATAAAATTTCATTTTCAAAAATTTCTTCAGATGGAAGAACAGAAAATCCAGTAAAGTTTTTAGATAAATTTATCTTTCAGTTTATCAATCCAAAAGGAGTAATGGCTGGAGTTACATTGAGTTCAAACTTTGTAGAACAAGGGGAGAGCTATCTGAATCACTCTATTTGGGTAATTGTAGTTTGTAGCGTAACAGCATTTTTAAGTATCACTTCGTGGACATTTTTAGGTAAGTTTTTAAGGAAATTTGCTACAAATAATAATTTTATTAAACGATTTAATTATGCTATGTCATTGCTACTTATCGTTTGTATAATAGGGTTCTACATCTAAAACTAAATGAAACCAGGAAACAAAAATTCATATAACTCTTTAAAATCTATCAGTATAAATGACACTGAATACAAATATTATTCTTTATCAGAGGCAGAAAAAAACGGTTTAGATGGAATTTCAAAACTACCAAAATCTCTTAAAGTCTTATTAGAAAATTTATTAAGATACGAAGATGATCTATCAGTTACTAAAAGCCAAATAGAAGCAATTAAAGAATGGTTAAAAACGAAAAAATCATTAACTGAAATAGCTTATAGGCCAGCTAGAGTTTTGTTACAGGATTACACGGGAATACCAGCGGTTGCTGATCTTGCAGCTATGAGAGAAGCTGTTAAAGAAAAAAATAAAGATCCTAATACAATCAATCCACTTTCTGCAGTTGATCTTGTAATTGATCATTCAGTTCAAGTAGATAAATCAGCAAATAAAGATTCATTTGAAAAAAATGTTGATATTGAATTTAAAAGAAATGGTGAGAGATACTCCTTCTTAAAATGGGGACAACAAGCATTTAATAACTTTAGAATTGTTCCTCCTGGAACTGGGATTTGTCACCAGGTTAATTTAGAATATTTGTCAAAAGTAGTCTGGTCTGAAAAATTTCAAGATGAGGATTATTTATTTCCTGACACGTTAGTTGGCACTGACAGTCATACTACAATGGTTAATGGCTTATCTGTTCTTGGATGGGGTGTAGGTGGAATAGAAGCTGAAGCTGGTATGTTAGGACAGCCAATTTCCATGTTAATCCCTGAAGTAATTGGATTTGAAGTTAAAAATAAAATGCCAGAAGGAACAACTGCAACAGATTTAGTTTTAACAGTTGTAAAAATGTTAAGAGATAAAGGGGTTGTTGGAAAATTTGTTGAATTTTATGGAGAAGGCTTAAAGAATTTAACTCTTGCTGATAGAGCAACAATTGCCAATATGGCACCAGAATATGGAGCAACGTGTGGCTTTTTCCCGATTGATGAAGAGACACTAAAATATTTAAGATTTTCAGGAAGAGATGAGAATACAGTAAATATAGTTGAGAAGTATGCAAAAGAACAAGGATTATGGGCTAATGATCAAATTGAATTTACAGATACCTTGTCATTAGACATGTCTACAGTTGTTCCGACAATTTCAGGACCCAAAAGACCTCAGGACAAGGTTTTATTAACAGATGCGTCTACTGGATTTAAAAAAGTTTTTGAAGATGCAACTAATAGAAAAGAACAACATGTTTCAAAAGTATCAGGAACAGATTATGAAATTAAAGATGGTTCAATATTAATTGCAGCAATCACCTCATGTACAAATACTTCTAATCCCAATGTATTAATTGGAGCTGGGTTGTTAGCAAAAAAAGCAGTCGAACTTGGTTTACAAACTAAACCATGGGTAAAAACTTCATTAGCACCAGGCTCACAAGTGGTTACTGACTATTTGGCAAAAGCAGGACTAAATATATTTTTAGATAAACTTGGTTTTAATCTGGTTGGATATGGTTGCACAACTTGTATAGGAAACTCAGGACCTTTACCGGAAGAAATTGTTCAAGCCATAGATAAAGAAAATATCTACGCTGTATCAGTCTTATCTGGAAATAGAAATTTTGAAGGAAGAATATCACCACATATAAAAGCTAATTATTTAGCCTCCCCTCCATTAGTTGTAGCTTATGCGCTTGCCGGTCATATGGAATTTGATTTATACAAGAAACCTTTAGGAAAAAGTAAAGAGGGAAAAGATATCTTTTTAAAGGATATTTGGCCATCAAATAAAGAAATTGAAGATACATTAAGAGAATCTCTTAATGCAGAAATGTTTGTTAAAAGGTATTCAAATGTTTCAGAGGGGCCTAAGCAGTGGCAAGAAATTAAAACTGAAAATACAAGTATTTACAATTGGGATTCTGGTTCAACTTATGTAAAGAAACCTCCATTCTTTGAAAATTTGTCTGATCTGCCTGAGGGGTTTAAACCTATTAAAGATGCAAGACCACTTTTGATTTTAGGGGATATGGTTACAACTGATCATATTTCTCCAGCAGGGAATATTCAAAAAGAAAGCCCAACAGGTGAATATTTTATGGAACATCAAATACTTCCAACGGATTATAACTCCTATGGATCAAGAAGAGGTAATCATGAAGTAATGATGAGGGGAACTTTTGCAAATATTAGAATAAGAAATGAAATGGCACCTGGTACAGAGGGAGGGTTTACAAAACTATATCCAGAAGAAAAAGTAATGCCAGTTTATAATGCTGTAGAGGAATATAAGAAAAGAGGCACAGACCTTGTTGTTATAGGTGGAAAAGAATATGGAACAGGATCGTCAAGAGATTGGGCCGCTAAAGGAACAAAGTTATTAGGTGTAAAAGTTGTAATAGCAGAAAGCTTTGAAAGAATTCATAGATCTAATTTGATTGGAATGGGTGTTTTACCACTACAATTTGTTGAAGGAAACGATAGGATGAACTTAAAATTAACTGGATCAGAGTTAATAACGGTTCTTCAAATAGAAGAGGGTATAAATGCATCAGATCATGTTCAAGTTGAAATAAAATACGCCTCAGGAGATATTAAAATAATTAAAACTCTTTGTAGAATAGACACTAAAAACGAATTAGAGTATTATAAAAATGGTGGAATACTTCAATATGTATTAAGGAATATGATTTAGAGATGGATGAAGAAATTACAATTATAGATTCAAATGCAAGAAACGAGAGAATAAAGAATTTTTTTATTGATAATAAAAAAAAACTTGTATCAATTGTCTCAATAATATTAGTAATTATAATTGGGTATTTATCATTTGAAAAATATAAAGAAAGAACCAAAATTAAATTAGCAAATAAATACAACTTAGCTTTAATAGACCTTAATCCAGATAATAAACGAAAAACAATTAATGAAATGGTTAATGTTGTAAAAAGTAATGACGCAACTTATTCCCCACTAGCTTTATACCATTTGCTAGATAATAATTTATTAGAGAACAATGAAGAAATAAATATATTATTTAATGAGTTAATTGAAAAAACAAACCTTGATAATGAAATTAAGAATTTAATTATATATAAAAAAGCATTATTTAATTCAGACTTTGTAAGTGAAAATGAATTATTAAAAATACTTAATCCAATAATTAATTCTGAGAGTATTTGGAAATCTCACTCATTATATTTGTTAGCAGAATTTTTTTACTCAAAAAATGAAAAACAAAAAGCTAAAGAATTTTTTAACCAGATCTTGGTTCTACCTAATGCTAACAGTACAATTAAAACAGAGTCACAAAAGAGACTAAATAGAGATCTTGGTGAATAAAGTACTATTATCAGTCTTAATCCTCTTAATCTTAAACAACTGCTCAACAAGTAAAAAGGCAGGTTTTTGGAATAAAGATAATAAAGATCAAAAAAAAATTGAAAATACAAAAACTATTTTAACTAAACAAATAAGACTTGAAGAAGAATTTAATTCAAATCTTTATGTTAAAATATCTAATGGAAAGCCTAATCAAAACAGCTTAAATAATCAAAATGATACTGGTAAATTAGCTTACGAAGGTATCTTGGAAAAAATTGGAAAATATAATTTTTCTAAATTTAATAATTTTGATATTATAAGTCCTAGCCCTTTATTTTATGATAAAAATTTAGTTTTTTATGACAATAAGGGTGAAATAAACCTTTACGATGAAAACCAAAAAACTTTATGGAAAAATAATTTTTACAATAAAAGTGAAAAAAAAATTAGGCCGAGATTAAATTTTGCATTAAAAAATAATATATTAATTGTAACGGATAATGTGGCAAAATATTATGCAATTAATATAGAAACAGGTGAGCTATTATGGACAAAAACAAACATAGTTCCTTTTAACTCTACCATTAAAATAAAAGATGATGTTTTTTATGTGGTAGATTATAAAAATATTTTAAGATCAATATCAATAAAAGATGGATCAGAAATATGGAATTTAAAAACTGAGGAATCTTTAACAAAATCAAGTACCAAGATATCAATTGCTCTTGATGAAAAAAGTATTTATTTTAATAATTCTATTGGCGATATCACAGCTGTAAATATAAAATCTGGCCAACTTGTTTGGCAACTACCCACACAAAATAACAATATTAATCAAAATACATTTCAACTATCAAATTCAGAATTGGTAATTAATCAAAATACAATCTTTTTCTCTAACAATAAAAATGAATTTTATTCTATTGATACTGCCACAGGATTAATTAATTGGAAAACTGAAATTAGCTCAGATCTTAAGCCTGTAGTGATCGGTAAACTTGTAATAACTATATCCGAAAAAGGATATTTATATTTAGTTGATAAAAAATCTGGAAATATAATGAGAATTAATGATTTATTTAAAAATTATAAAGACAAAAAAAGAAAACAAATAAAACCTACAGGGTTCTTTATAGCTTCGAATAAAATATATGTAACTAATAGTGATGGTAAATTAATTATTGTTAATAGTAACGAAGGTAATATCTTGAATATAGTAAAAATTTCAGGAGGCAAAATTTTGCAGCCTTATATAAATGAAAATAATCTTTTTTTAATAAGCAATGGGTCTATTATTAGATTTAATTAATAATGTTTCTTAAGTTACTTGATAAATTAGGGAGAAAAAAAGTTGTTTTAGATAGAGGACCATCTCACCCCAAATTTAATGAAGCTAAACCATGGATGAATAGATATTATGTCTTATTAAGACATAGGCCAAAATGGTTTCCATTTAATATCTTATTACATGAAATGCTAGCTGATGATCACGGAGAAGGGGTCCATAACCATACATTTCCTTACATAACAATCATATTAAGAGGAGGTTATTGGGAAACACTAAACACAGGGAGATTTTGGCGACCAGCCGGATATATTGGTTTTAGGTCAGCAAATAATTTACACAGAGTTGATCTTAAACAGGGAACAAAACCTCTTACATTATTTATATCTGGTCCTTTTGGATTAAGAAAAGGCCCCAGGTCAGAATATGGTATAGATTTTAAAACAAAAAAATGAATTTAAATAAATTATTTCTAAATTATTGTAAAAAAAATAATTTAGAAACTAATCATAATCAATTAAATCTAATTGAAGAACTTAATCTATTTTATAATCAGAACTTTAATAAATCATTTTTAAAAAAGATATTTACTAAACAAAATTCTAAAAAAGGATTTTATTTACAAGGAGATGTAGGCGTAGGTAAAAC
>JAOIXS010000023.1 GCA_028225715.1 Candidatus Pelagibacter sp. | reverse complement strand
ATGCAATGATTTTAGGAAGTTTATTTAAAAAAATATTTGATGAAGATATAAAAGTTTTATTTACATCAAATGCTAAAATAAATGATCTTTATAAAGATGGATTGCAACGAGATCAATTTCTCCCCTTTATTAAGATAATGAAAGAAAGATGCCGTCAAGCAAAGTTAATTATTGAAGAAGACTACAGAAAATCTTCGAAAAATAAAAATGAAAGATATTTTTATCCACTAAGTGAAATAACAAATTTTAAACTTAATAAGTTTTTTAGGAAAATAACAAAAAATCTATCTAATAAAGAAATGACCTTAATCATTAAAGGTAGAAAGTTTAATATCAAGAATTACTTTAATGGAATAGCACGTTTTGATTTTAAAGAATTATGTTCTAAAAATATTGGAGCAGAGGATTATATAAAAATGGCTGAAGTGTGTAATTTTATTATTATAGAAAATATTCCTATCTTTAATAGTGATAATTCTAATCAACAACAAAGATTTATTACATTAATTGATATTCTTTATGAAAAAAATATACCACTAATGATATCTTCTCAATTACAATTAGATTTATTAAGCTCCTCGGAAGATTTAAAAAAGATATTTAAAAGAACCATTAGTAGATTGTATGAATTAACATCTATCAAATATAATAAACTATGAGACAAGAATTTTTGAATTTAGAATTGAATACAAATGGACAGAAGCTGTATGAATTTACCAATCAAATAAATCAATGGGTTAGTGATAATGAGTTTAATAATGGAATTATCAATATAAGTATTCAACACACTAGTGCTTCATTAATAATTCAAGAAAATGCTGACCCAGATGTTCAAACTGATTTAATAAATTTTTTTAATAAGCTCGTACCTATGGATGATTCTCTTTACATTCATACAACTGAAGGAAATGATGACATGCCTGCACACATAAAGTCTGCGTTAACTAATAATCAAATTTCTTTAAGCGTTAAAAACAATGAATTAATACTTGGTACTTGGCAGGGTTTATATCTTTTTGAACACAGAATTGAGAAACAAAACAGATTGATTGTTCTTCATTATTTAGGAGATTAATTTTTCTTAATTGTTTTAAAAGCATTTAGAGCAGCATTTCTTGCTTCAACATGATCTACAATTGGTTTTGGATAGTTGATACCAACAACTACTTTAATCTGTTCTTGGTATTTGGTTTCAAGTTCCCATGGTTTATATAGAAACTTATTAGGCATGTTTTTAAGTTCTGGAACCCATTTTTTTGTATAAATCCCATCTTTGTCAAATTTTTCACCCTGAAGAATAGGATTGAAGATTCTAAAGTATGGAGCTGCATCTGCGCCACATCCTGCAACCCATTGCCATTGAGCAACGTTACTAGCTTCATTATAATCAACCAAACAATTTTTAAAATGTTTTTCACCCTCCATCCAATGTATTCTTAAATGCTTTACAAGAAAAGAAGCAACAATCATTCGTACTCTATTGTGCATCCATCCTGTTTCGTACAGTTCCCTCATCCCAGCATCTACAATGGGATATCCTGTTATACCTTTTTTCCAAGCTTTAAGAAATTTATCATTTTTAACCCAAGGAAAATTATCAAAATCTTTTCTAAGGTTACCTTTTAGCATTTGCGGGAAGTAATTAATTAAACTATGAGAAAATTCTCTCCATCCTAATTCATTAATATACTTTCTATACCCTATTTTTTTTATTTTAATGTTTTGGCATTTCTTCCAAATTGTCTCCACATGTATTTGTCCAAATTTTATGAAAGGTGATAATTTAGAGGTTCCATTAACACCAGGAATATCTCGTGCATCACCATAGTCCTCAATTCTATTATCTATTAATTCCTGTAAATATTTATTAGCTTCTTGCTCAGATACGTTCCAATATTTTTCAAATTTTTTATGCCAATTTTTTTTAGGTAAAATTTCTTTAATAGAAATTGATTTTTTAAATATATTTATTTTTTTTGCTTTTGATTTAACTTTTATAAATTTAGGGGGTAACTTTGAAATATAAAATTGTTCAGTTTTCTTCCAAAAAGGAGTGAATACTTTATAAGGTGTACCATCATCTTTAGTCATTTCCTGAAACTCTACAAGAATATTTCCTTTAAAATATTTATATTGAATTTCATTTTTAATGAATAGATCTCTTATTTTTTTACCTTTATTAATTACATCAGGTTCATACACTTTACTCCAATAAACAGTAACATCATCTTTCTTTTTTAAATTGGACAATACCTCTAGTTCATCACCTAATTGAACTTCTAATGTAATATTTAACTTCTTTAGATCTACATTAAAATTTTCTAAAGATTTAGACAGCCACCATTTTTGGGCTTCTCTTTTCTTATCAAAATTTCTTTGGTTATAAATATAAAGAGCATTTACAAACTCATGATTTTGAGTTGCAATAGCTAAGGCTTCATTGTCTTCAATTCTAAAATCTTCTCTTACCCAAACAATCGCTTTTTTTGTCATATTTCCTAGATTTTTTGCAATCCATCATTTAAAAGTTTTTGATACATTGCATCGTCAGTTAAACCCTCACAACCAAATAAAAGTACATTTGATTCTGAGTTTAGTTTTAACTTATCTAAGTATTCTTTATTATTAAAAGAGCCTATTAACGCAATTACACCTGGAACGGCACATTCACCACCTATGATTTTTTCATTAGATAAACGCTTTTCTGCTAAAAGTGCTACTACAGTTGAGATTGCTTCATCTGGTATAGTTAAACAATAGTTGGCAGAATTTTTTAAAATTTCCCAGGCTATACTTGATACATCACCACAAGACATGCCACCCATTACTGTTTCTTTTTTAATATCAACAGTTGTTGGCTTATTATTTTTAATACTTTGAAAAACACAGTCAGCATTTTCAGGTTCTATAATAATAAATTGAGGAATATTTTCTGATAATTTTGCAAATCCCGCTATCATTGCTGCAGCCATACCACCAACGCCTGCTTGAAGAAAAACATGGGTAATAGAGTTTTTGTTTATTTCATCAATAATTTCTTTGACCATAATTGTGTACCCAGCCATTATTAATTTTGGAACTTCTTTATAGCCTTCCCACGAAACATCTTGGACTATTTCCCAGTTGTTTTTATTTGATTGCTCTATACATTCTTTTAATGAGTTATCGTAGTTACCTTTAACCCTAATAACTTCAGCATCAAGATTACGCATAGCTTCAGCTCTAGACTCACTAACAAATTCACTTATGAATATTTTACATTTTAAACCTAGTCTTTGTGCACCCCATGCAACAGATCTTCCATGATTTCCTGCTGTAGCTGTTGAAACTGTTATGTTCTTTTTTTCACTTGCAATTTTGTAAACAGCAAAGGCTCCACCTAATGCTTTAAATGATTTAAGTTCAAATCTTTTATCTTCATCTTTGTAGTAAATATTTTTTAATTTTAGTTCATCATTTAATTTATTTAATTTAATTAGTGGAGTAGGAGCGTAGTTATCCCAGCTAGATATAACTTCTATCGCTTCATCTATAAATTTTTCTGGAAGTTGTGTAAGTATATTTTTTTTATTAAATTTATAATTTTTATTCTCTAAAAATGATGTGATAGACCAAAGATCTTTCTGCAGGATTGATTTCATTTATTAACAATCAAGAGTGCTATTTTTTTCCCAGTGAGTTACTGAGCTTTTTTTATCAAACTTTTCTTCTTGATTAAAATCTTTAATTTCAGATCTTTTTAATTTTAGATAGCTTTTAATAGTATCACCACCAAATGCTTCATTAATTTCTTTACTATTTTCTAGTTGATCTAGTGCATCTTCAATTATGTCAGGTAATTTTTTTAGATTAGGGTAATTTTTATGATCAGTGTACATATTACAAGATAAAGGTTCACCAGGATCTATTTTATTATTTATTCCATGTAAACCAGCAGCTATTACTCCAGCTTGAAGTAAATAAGGATTTACTGCTCCATCCATTAACCTTAATTCAAATCTACCTTTATCTGGAATTCTTATCATATGAGTTCTATTGTTTCCTGTATAAGAAATACTACTAGGTGACCATGTGGCACCTGATTTTGTTGGTGGTGCATTTATTCTTCTATAACTATTAATTGTTGGATTAAAAAATGCAGTCAAAGGCTGAGTAAGCTTCATAATTCCGCCTAGAAAATTATATGCTAATTTGCTCAAACCTAATTTATCTCCATTATCTAAAAATTTATTAATTTTTCCATTCCACACAGAAATGTGAGCATGACAGCCATTACCTGTTAGATTGCTAAAAGGTTTTGGCATAAATGTTGCTCTTAGCCCATGTTTTTCAGCTAATGATTTAACCATATATTTAAAGAATACATGTCTATCAGCTGTAGTTAAACAATCAGTGTAATCCCAATTCATCTCAAACTGGCCATTAGCATCCTCATGATCATTTTGGTATGGGTTCCAACCCATAGCAATCATACTATCACATATTTCTTTGATTAAATCATATCTCCTCATCAAAGCAGACTGATCGTAACAAGGTTTTGATTGAGTATCTCTAGTATCAGCAATTTTACTTCCATCTTCTGATATCAAAAAATATTCACACTCTACACCTGATTTCATGACTAAATCTTTTTTATTCAATTTATCAATTTGCTCTTTGAGCATTACTCTAGGTGAAGCTTTAACAGGTTTGCCATACATATATAAATCAGAAGCTAACCAGCCAATTTCTTTATTCCAAGGTAATTGAATTAAACTTTTAGGATCTGGTAGTGCAAACATATCTCCATCTGCAGGAGACATATCTAACCAAGTTGCAAAACCTGCAAAACCTGCACCATTCTTTTGCATGTCTGCAATCGCTTGTGCTGGTACTAATTTTGATCTCAAGACACCAAAAAAATCTACAAAGCTAATCAAAAAATATTTTATTTTTTTTGTTTTTGCAATTTTAGATAAATTTAAAGGCATGTTTTATTTCTTAATTTACAACTGTTAATTAGTCTTAACAATACTATTTTTTATTTTTTAGTCCTGGTATCCAGCTAGTTCCAGCTAGTGGAACTCTTGCCATAGCAGCAGATTCAACTGTAAGTGCACATAAATCTTCAGGTTCTAAATTATGTAAATCATTTTTACCAGAGGCTCTAGCTATTGTTTGTGCTTCAAGCGTCATCACTTTTAAATAGTTTGATAAACGTCGTCCGCCAGCAATAGGATCAAAGCGTTTCATTAATTCAGGTTTTTGAGTTGTAATTCCTGCTGGATCATTTCCCTCATGCCAATCATCATAAGCTCCTGCAGTAGTTCCTAATTTATTATAATCTTTTTCCCACTTAGGATCATTATCTCCCAAAGCAATCATTGCAGCAGAACCAATTGAAACCGCATCTGCTCCAAGAGCCATTGCCTTAGCAACATCAGCACCATTTCTAATTCCACCAGATATAATTAATTGAACTTTTCTATGTTGGTCTAAATCTTGAAGCGCATCTACTGCAGGTCTAATACATGCTAAAGTAGGTTGACCTACATTTTCAATAAACACTTCTTGAGTAGCAGCCGTTCCACCTTGCATTCCATCTAAAACAACAACATCAGCCCCAGCTTTAACAGCAAGAGCAGTATCATAATATGGTCTTGCTCCTGCAACTTTAATAAATATTGGAACATTCCATCCTGTAATTTCTCTTATTTCTAAAATCTTAATTTTTAAATCATCAGGACCTGTCCAGTCAGGATGTCTACATGCAGACCTTTGATCTATACCCTTAGGTAAAGTTCTCATTTCAGCAACCCGATCACTAATTTTTTGACCTAATAACATTCCTCCACCACCAGGTTTTGCACCTTGCCCTATAACAATTTCAATAGCATCTGCTTTTCTAAGGTCATCAGGATTCATTCCATATCTAGAAGGTAAAAGTTGATAGACTAAATTTTTAGACTGACCTCTTTCCTCAGGTGTCATTCCACCATCACCAGTAGTTGTAGATGTACCAGCCATACTTGCCCCACGTCCTAAAGCTTCTTTAGCTCTCCCTGACAGTGCACCAAAACTCATTCCAGCAATTGTAATAGGAATATCTAACTCCAATGGCTTCTTTGCGTAACGTGTTCCCAAGGTTACTTTTGTATTACAAGTTTCTCTGTATCCTTCTAAAGGATATCTAGACATTGAAGCACCAAGAAAAAGTAAATCATCAAAGTGAGGAAGCTTTCTTTTAGATCCTCCACCTCTAATATCATAAATTCCTGTTGCTGCTGCTCGTCTTATTTCTGAATTTGTATACTCATCAAAAGTCCATGATATACGAGGATGAGTTTTTTTATTATCTGACATTATTAATAGCTTGATACATTATCGATGTTAAAGTTATATAGTTTTCGTGCTGAACCATATCTCTTAAAACTATCTGGTTTAATATTTTTTATTTCACTTTTTTTTAAAAGAGCTGAAATTTTATTTAAATGCTTCTTTTCCATTTTTTTTTCTATACAATCTGCACCTAAAGATTTAACTGATCCTTTGACAAAAATATCAGTTTCATAAAGACTATCACCCAAAGCCTCACCTGCATCACCACAAACTAACATCGTTCCAGATTGAGCCATAAATGCAGACATGTGACCAACTGAACCTTTAATCACGATATCAATTCCTTTCATTGAAATACCACACCTTGAGCTAGCATCTCCATCAATTACAAGTAATCCGCCATGAGCAGTTGCGCCAGCAGATTGTGAAGCATTACCTTTAACATGTACCGTTCCAGACATCATATTTTCAGCAACACCTGTACCAACATTTCCATCTATTGTGACATGTGCTTTTTGGTTCATTCCTGCACAATAATAGCCAACATGGCCTTTGATTAAAACTTTCATTTCCTGATTTAATCCAGCACATAATGCATGACTTCCTTCAGGATTTATAATCACAAAGTCTCTATCATTTTTTTTATTATCTAAATTTTGTAAAGTATTATTAATTTCTCTTAATTTCTTTTTTTTTAAATCTAATTTCATTAATTTCCCCACGAGTAAACAATACCTGGCTCAGGTTCAAAAATTTTTGCATTATTTACATCTGGTAAATGAGCCATTGCTTGAAATTCTGATGCTATTGCAACATAGTTTTTTGTTTCTGCTATTACCGCAGGTTTACATGCTATTTCATCTCTAACAACTGCAAAGCCTTTTCTAGTTCCTGTAATAAAAGTATAAAAACCATCTAAATCTTTAAGACCAGAAGTGAGTGTATCTTTTAAAGATTTATTATTTGATAAACAGTTAGAAACATATCCTGCTGCAACTTCGGTATCATTTTCAGAATTAAAGACACTACCTTTTTTGGTGAGCTCTCTTCTTAGATTATTATGATTTGATAATGAACCATTATGAACCAAGCATTCATCTTCACCAGTAGAGTAGGGGTGAGATCCATCAGTAGTTATTGCACTTTCTGTAGCCATTCTTGTATGACCTATTCCATGAGTACCACTGAAACTATCTAATTTAAATTTTTTTACTACATCTTTAGGATTACCAACTTGTTTAAATATTTCTATTGATCGGCCATACCCAACTATAGATACTTTAGGAAAATTCGAATTAATTATTTCAATCACTTTCTTTGGCTGCTCAAGAGTTTTTAGAATTACATGATCTGAGATTTGAGTAAGTTTGGCTTTTTTAAGTTTTTTAGATATTTCTTTCTCAAAACTATTAAAGTTTAAATCATTAATACATAAAGAAAACTTGTATAGTTTTTTACTTTCATCTTTATAAATAGCAAAGCCAGCACTGTCTGGTCCACGAGATTCCATATTATTAAGCATACCAGATAACATTTTTCCTAAATTTTTTTCAAATTTTTTATTTTTTAGGTAGATGCCAACAATTCCACACATAAATTTTTTTAAGTTTATTTTATTAAAGATAGTAGAGAATCTTTATAGTAGAAAATATTTCCTACTACAATGATGATAATAGCCGCTATCACTCCATACTTTGCTTTTGGAAAAACGACACCTCTCATTTTACTTGGTCTCAGATCTTCGTTATTATTTCTATCCATGATTGTATAATTTTTGTAAAAAAAAAGGGCGCCACAATTAAGTAGCGCCCAAATTTTTAATTGATATTACCAGTCGGTAATATTGCTCTTATGATCATTAGCACCATGTCTTTTTCTAGCTAATCTTGAGAGTTTTTCACTCTCTGATTTGTTAGTAAGGACATGCCAGCCAATCCAGAAAACTACACCTAGAATAACTAGTAAAGTTTCACTAGATCCAGCCCCCGGGTAAATTGCTCCGACAACTTCCTTAGCACTTAAATGATCTATCCAGTTTGTTACTGTAGCCATATTTTTTCTCCTTTACCTAGTTGAAGAGGCGACTGCTTTTTCAGCATCTCTATCGTCCTCCATCATTTCATAGTCTAGTCCAGCTATTTCTACTTCACGTGGGATTCTTAACTTACCCATTCCGTTTAGTATCTTAGCTAAAACATAGCCTGGTAGCATTCCAAGAACTCCGAACATTATAATTGCTCCAAGGAATTGTCCCAGTGGATTGATTGATGCATAAGTTGATCCGTCCCACATAGCTCCAACACTGTATCCAGATGAAGGATAGCCATTTAAAACAAATCCGCAAATTATAAGACCAACAAATCCTGCGTAACCATGTACTGCTACTGCACCAACCGCATCATCAATTTTGAACTTACGTTCAACCCAGTAATGCATTTTATATGCAATAACTACACCGATCGCACCAATAAGCATTGCTTGTATCGGGTGATACAAATCATTACCTGCAGATGCACAGATGATCCCAGCTAGTCCACTTGAGTAAGTCCAGAATGGATCACCTTTAGCGACCACGTATCCAGCTAATAATCCTCCTGATAGTGACATCAAGAAGTTATAGGTTATTCCACTCAGGGTGGTTGGGGTTACATATATGTTTGTTGCTGTCCAGTAGGTTACACCTTCCATTCCATATTCAGGTCCAAGATCAAATATCGGTATATTACATGCCGCATAAAATCCCCAGAAACCAGTATAGATTAAAAATAATCCAACTGTAACTAGCCATGGGTTTCTTGGTCCTATATTTCTTGGTTCACCACTTGATGAGAACTTTCCTATTCTAGGTCCTAAAACGATTAGAACACCTAAAGCAAATCCACCCGCAATTGCGTGAATTACTCCTGATGCGTAAGCGTCATGATATCCTAAAATTTTAAGCATCCAACCATCAAAGTGCCATCCCCATGCAGCATCAATTGTCCAAAATACAGATCCAATTGCAATTGCTAAAATACCAAATGCAAAAGTTGTAATTCTTTCAATGATTGCTCCAGAAACAATTGAAGCAGCTGTCCATGAAAATAGTAAGAACGCAGCCCAGAATACTCCACTTATACGGTCACCTAAGTTGACAGCCATAAATTCAGTATTTGCTACATACCATTTCGCACTAAAAGTACTGTCGTCAGTAATTAATGCTGAACTCTCATTCATTATTGAAGGTGCTATTCCCGGTCCTGTTGGGAATGCCCAGTAAATCCACCAACCAAAGAAAAACCAAGTTACCGTTACTAACGGTATAACCATAGTATTTTTCATAAGAGTATGTTGGTGATGTTTGTATCGAGAAGCTCCAACCTCATACATACAGAATCCGACGTGAATTAAGAACATTAGTACCACTGTTACCCAGTAGTAAAATTCTGTAAATATAACTGTAAGAGCACCTAACTGATCAGTCATAATCTCTCTCCTATATTAGTTTTGAGAAAGCATATGAAATTTAAGGAGGTGTGACAAACTATTCAGTGCTTAAATAAGCTAGTATTAATGTATAACTTTAAGAAAGACTCAACCTAAAATTGTAAAATTAAAACTTTAAATAAGCTTTTTTCAAATCAACAAGAGGGTGCTTTTTAGACATTTGAAACTTAACTAAAAGCTCTCTTGCAATCATATCTCTGTCTTGTTGATTGTTTGGCAATTTGATGGATTTTGGAATTGTAACCCAACCATTCGCATTTCTACAAAATACAGCAGGTCTGTCCTCTTCATAACCCATATGAATATCTTCTAACCAGTTAAGATCATCCCATCCCATAGCTTCTACGTATTTTTTTAAGAATGGAGTCATTTTTTTGTAGTCAGGTAGTAGATTAACATCATATCTGTAACCTATATGTTGCCCAATCATTTTTTCTCTAGCAGTTTCTTTAGATTTTCCTCCTAGATTTTCTTTTTTTACTTTTGTTTTTGTTTTTTTCTTAACCATAAATACTCCTTATATTTTGTGAAAGTTATCAACACCAACAGTATAGTTAGTTCCTGTCAACGGAACTTTAGCTAATGCAGATGACTCCATTGTTAGAGCAGCTAAATCTTCAGGCTCTAAAGAGTGAATATTAGTTTTACCACAAGCTCTTGCTAAAAGTTGAGCCTCTAATGTCATTGCATGAAGGTAATTATAAACTCTTAATGCAGCATCATCAGGATTTAATCTAGCTCTTAATTTAGGATCCTGTGTTGCAACACCAACTGGACAACGACCAGTATGACAGTGATAACATTCACCAGCTTTTACACCCATTTCTTTTTCAAAGTTTGCTTCTGGTATATCTTTATTACAGTTCAAAGCCATTAAAGCGCCAGTTCCAATTGCTATTGCATCAGCACCAAGTGCTAAAGCCTTCGCCATGTCAGCACCATCTCTAACACCACCAGCATAAATTAAAGTTACTTGTCCAGTTTTACCAACATCATCAATAGCTCTTCTTGCTTCTCTGATTGCAGCAATTCCTGGAATACCAGTATTTGCAGCAGCTATGTGAGGACCGGCTCCTGTTGAGCCCTCCATACCATCTAAAAATATTGAGTCTGGATTACATTTTGCAGCCATACGAACATCGTCATAAACTTTTGAAGCACCCAGTTTTAACTGAATTGGCACTTTATTTTTTGTAAGTTGTCTTAATTCTTCAACTTTTAAAGCTAAATCATCTGGACCTAACCAGTCAGGGTGTCTTGCTGGAGATCTTTGATCAATACCAGATGGTAGAGATCTCATTTCTGCAACTTGATCAGTAACTTTTTGACCCATTAAATGTCCACCCATTCCAACTTTTTGTCCTTGACCAATAAATACTTCAATTGCATCAGCTAGTTGAGCATGATGAGGATTAAAACCATATCTTGATTGAATACATTGGTAATACCATTTTTCAGAATATCTTCTTTCATCTGGAATCATTCCACCTTCACCAGAACATGTTGCGCTTCCAGCCATTGTTGCTCCTCTTGCTAAAGCTGTTTTTGCTTCATAAGAAAGTGCTCCAAAACTCATACCTGTAATATATACTGGTATATCTAGTTCAATTGGGTTTTCGCAATTTGGTCCGATTATAGTCTTTGTTTCACATTTTTCTCTATAACCCTCAATTACAAATCTTGTAAGAGTTCCTGGCAAAAAAACCAAATCATCAAATGTAGGAATTTTTTTCATTAATGCCATTCCACGCATTCTGTATCTTCCAAGTTGAGCTTTAATATGAATATCGTCTATAACTTCAGGAGTAAAAATAGCATTGTGACCTAATAGGCTTTTATTTCTTTTACCGTCTTCGTGTGCATGTACATCAGCTTTTCCACCAACACTTCCATTAGTTTTTTTTAATTTTTTACTATTTTTTTTAACTTTATTTTTAGCCATTAGATAGCTCCTTTCTTTTCATGAGGTTCTAAATTATCATAGTTCCAAAGTTTTTTCCCTGCGACTATTTTTGTCATTTTACTAACATCAAATTTTTCACCTATCTCTGCAACTTTTAACTTTCTTTTTAACCAGTCTTTATCAGTGTCTGTAAGATCTGATGGTACAGCATCACTTCCAAAAGAACCTATTTTTCCACCAATAAATATTGTTCCATCATACATTGAGTCCCCTAAGTTTATTCCAACATCACCAAGAATAATTATTCTTCCTCTTTGCATCATAAAACCAGTGAACGCTCCAGCATCACCACCAACAATGATAGTTCCACCCTTCATGTCAATTCCAGTTCTTGCACCAACACTTCCTTTGCAAATTAAATCACCACCTCTTATAGCAGCACCAAAGCAAGATCCCGCATTTTTTTCTATAACAACTTTTCCTGCCATTAAGTTTTCGGCACAAGACCAGCCAACTCTACCATTAATTCTAACAGTAGGTCCATCACAAGAACCCATACCAAAATAACCTAAACTTCCTTCAAAAATTAAGTTTAATTTATTTAAAATACCAACACCTAAACTGTGTTTACCTTGAGGGTTTTTAATAACAATCGTTCCAAAACCCTGGCTCATTAAGCTATCAATTTCTTTATTGGCTTCTGGAGCTGTCATTTCTTTAACATCCAGCTCTGTTCTTTTATTGAAATCTACATCGTAAGTTCCAAAATAATAAAGATTTTCACCTTCATCAGGATTAAAAAACTTTTGTTGAGTTCTTCCTGTTAATACCTCTGTGTGCATACCCATTGACTGGGACTTTGTTTTTTTCTCTGTATTTTTTATATTTGCCATACTTTTACCTCCCCATCAAATGGATCATATGTATCTATCTCTTGTGGTAGAACTGATCTGATTGCTATTTCTTCTGAACCCATTGCTACTAAATCATCTGATTCATAAAGAACCAAAGGTTTTGCAGCCATAGTATCTTTCGCCATTCCTAATGAATCTTTTGTTGCAACAAAATATGTAAATACTCCATCAAGACCTGTTAAAGATGCCTTCATACCTTCTTCAAGACTTGCTCCTTCTCTCATTTTTTGAGCAATATAAACAGCTATCAATTCTGAGTCGCACTCAGACATAAATCTCATACCTTTATTCTCAAGCATTCTTCTATTATTCCAATAATTAGTTAATTGACCGTTATGAACCACAGAAACATCACTAAATGGATAACCCCAAAAAGGGTGAGCAGACTTAATATCAACTCCAGATTCCGTTGCCATTCTTGCATGGCCAATAGCGTGAGTTCCAACAAGTTTATCTAAACTATATCTATCACAAACCATTTGAGCATTTCCTAAATCTTTAATTACCTCTAATGATTTACCCATGGAAAGAATTTCAACCCCTGGAATGCTTTCAATCTTTTGTGAAAACTCTAAAAGGTCCTTTACATCATAAGCAAGTTCATATCTCAAAGAGTAGGGTAGAATTCTTTCTTCTTTAACTATTTTGGCACCTAACTCAGATAAATACTGATCAACAATTTTCTTTCTTTGATCGTATACAGAAACATCCTCCATTATTGACGAACTTCCTTCACCAACATTTTCTCCAACTTTAAAACGCATGATAAAGTTTTTACCATCTGTATCTCCATACAAAGCGTAACCTGTAGAATCTTCTCCTCTATGCTTTAAAGCTTGAAGCATCCCTTGTAGTTCACTTCCCACATTTGATGATTTACCTCTATGTATTAATCCCGCTATTCCACACATATATTTCTCCTATTTTATTAAAGATTACGGTAGACAGTCTAGATAAGTATCTAGATCCCACTGAGTTGTTGCACCTAAAAATCTTTCCCATTCATCATTTTTATACCAATGGAAAACTTTATACATCTCATCTGGCATAGCTGATTTAATAACCTCATCTTCTTCTAAACGATTTAAGGCTTCACCAAGACTTAAAGGTAATTTTTTAACTTTTTTACCAGCTGCCTGAGCATCATACATACTTCTAGACTCTGGTTTTCCAGGATCAATATTATTTGTTATTCCATCATCAAAACATTTCAATAATCCTGAACCCATCAAGTATGGATTGTGCATTGAGTCTACAGAACGGTATTCAAATCTGCCAGGAGCTGAAAC
>JAOIXS010000022.1 GCA_028225715.1 Candidatus Pelagibacter sp. | reverse complement strand
AGGTTATAAATCTTACCTATTATTCTTAATCCAAATACAGGGTGTAGATAATTTTAAAATAGCAAAAGACATTGATAAAGAATATTATGAAAATTATTTACTTGCAAAAAAAGCTGGAGTTATTTTTTTGGCATATCAGTGTAAAATAAGTTCAAAAGAAATTAAAATAGATAAAAAAATTAAGATTATTAATGCCTGATTATTTAGAAAAATTTGAAAAGATGAGAGTTGCTGGAAATCTTGCAGCAAGAACTCTTGATATGCTTACAGATAATATTAAGCCAGGTGTAACTACTGAATTTATAGATAAATTAGGCTATGAATTTATAAGAGACAATGGTGCCTACTCAGCTCCATTATTTTATAGAGGTTTTAAAAAATCATTATGTACATCTTTAAACCATGTTGTCTGCCACGGTATACCTTCTGATAGAATTTTAGTTGAAGGTGATGCTTTAAATGTTGATGTGACGGCTATAGTTGATGAGCATTATGGTGATACCAGTAGAATGTTTTGTGTTGGCAAAACTCCTATTAAAGTTAATAACTTAATTGATGCTACGTACGAGTCGATGATGAGAGCAATAAATTTACTAAAGCCAGGATTAAAACTTGGTGACATTGGTTATGAAATACAATCTTTTGTTGAAAAAAAAGGCTACTCAGTTGTTAGAGATTTTTGTGGTCACGGAATAAGTACAACATTTCACGAACCACCAAATATTTTACATTATGGAAGAAGAAATACGGGAATGGAACTTAGACCAGGTATGACTTTTACAATTGAGCCTATGATAAATACTGGTGAATGGGATGTAAAAATGCTAAAAGATGGTTGGACCGCTGTTACAAAAGATAAATCTTTATCAGCACAATTTGAACATACGCTAGGTATTACTGAAAATGGTTATGAAATCTTTACAGAATCTGTTAAAGGTTATTCTAAGCCCCCTTACTTATAATTAATGATTGAAAGATATTCTAGAAAACAACTTACTGACATATGGTCAGAAGAAAATAAATACCAAATTTGGCTCGATGTAGAGGTTGCAGCAGCCGAAGCCATGGAAAAATTAGGTCAAATTCCTAAAGGTGTTGCATCAATTGTTAGAAAAAAAGCTAAAATAAACGTTAAAAGAATTCACCAAATTGAAAGTAAAGTTAAGCATGATGTAATAGCATTTTTAACCTCTGTTACTGAAAAAGCAGGGATTAAAGCAAGATACCTTCACCAAGGTATGACCTCTTCTGATGTTTTAGATACAAGTTTAAATATTCAGTTAGTTCAATCAGGTAAAATTCTACTTGCTGATATCGATCAAATTCTAAAAGTTTTAAAAAAACAAGCCAAAAAATACAAATACACTCCTTGTATGGGCAGAAGTCACGGAATTCACGCTGAACCTATAACTTTTGGTTTAAAATTAGCTTCATTTTATGAAGAGTTTAAGAGAAATAGAAAAAGATTAGTTGATGCAATTGATGAAATTTCAACGTGTGCAATCTCCGGTGCTGTTGGCACATTTGCAAATATTAATCCTAATGTTGAAAAACATGTAGCAAAAAAACTTGGATTAAAGGTCGAACCTATATCAACACAAGTAATACCAAGAGATAGACATGCTTTTTACTTCTCGATTCTTGGAATTATTGCAGGCTCAGTTGAAAGAGTTGCAATTGAAATTAGACATTTACAAAGAACAGAAGTTTATGAAGTGCAAGAATTTTTTTCAAAAGATCAAAAAGGTTCATCTGCAATGCCTCATAAAAAAAATCCAATCTTAAGTGAAAATTTAACAGGCCTTGCAAGAATGGTTCGAAGTGCAGTTATCCCAGCCCTAGAAAATATTGCTCTATGGCATGAAAGAGATATTTCTCATTCAAGTGTTGAAAGAAATATTGGTCCTGATGCAAACATAACTTTGGATTTTGCTTTAACTAGACTTAGTAATATTTTAGATAAAATGATCGTCTATCCAAAAAAGATGATTGAAAATTTAAATATAACTAAAGGTTTAATTTTTTCACAAGAAGTAATGTTAGAGCTGACAAAATCAGGGTTAAGTAGAGAGCAATCTTACAAAATGGTTCAAAATTATGCAAAAAAATGTTTTGCTGAAAATCTAAATTTATTTGATGTAATATCAAACGATGAATTCATAATGGCTAAAATTTCTTCAAAAAGATTGAAGGCTATATTTAATTATTCATCACACTTTAAAAATATAGATTTAATCTTTAAAAGAGTTTTTAGATAATGAAAAAAGGTAAAAAATTATACGAAGGTAAAGCTAAAATAATTTACGCAACATCTGATAAAAATTTAGTTATCCAATATTTTAAAGATGATGCAACAGCTTTTAATAACTTAAAAAAATCAACCATTGAAGGTAAAGGTGTTTTAAACAATAGAATATCAGAACATATTTTATCAAACCTAACTCAAATTGGGATTAAAAATCATTTAGTTAAAAGACTAAACATGAGAGAACAAATTATTAAATTGGTAGAGATTATTCCAATTGAATTTATTGTTCGTAATGTTGCAACTGGCTCTATTACTAAAAGACTTGGTATTGAAGATGGAACGGTTTTAAAGCAGCCATTATTAGAATATTGCTTAAAAGATGATAGTTTAGGTGATCCACTTATTGCAGAAGAACATATTTTGGCATTTGATTGGGCTACAAAATCTGAATTAGAAAAAGTTAAGAAAATGATCCTTAGAATTAATGATTTTATGATTGGAATGTTTAGGGGGGTTGGAATTAAACTAATTGATTTCAAACTTGAGTTTGGAAGACTTAAAGAAAATGGGAAAAATGAGGTTATTTTAGCTGATGAGATTAGTCCTGATACTTGTAGATTGTGGGACAGCATTACTGACAAAAAGCTAGATAAAGACAGATTTCGTAAAGACTTGGGTGATTTAATTCCAGCTTATACTGAAGTTGCTAAAAGACTTGGTATATTGCATGAGCAATCAAACTTAAGTGCCGTTAATGTTACTAAATTAAGATCAATTAAAAAAAGAAAATAATATGAAAATATCTGTAGTTATAACTCTTAAGAAAGATGTTTTAGATCCTCAAGGTAAAATTATTCATCAAACCTTAGATGGTATGGGATTTGAGGATATCAATGAAGTAAGACAAGGAAAATATTTTGAAATTGATACTAAAGAAAATGATAAAAAAAAAGCTGAAGCAAAAGTTGAAGAAATGTGTAAAAAACTTTTAGCAAATTTAGTAATAGAAGACTTTAAAATTATTGGATCACAATAATAAATAATGCATTCATCCGTAATAACCTTTCCTGGATCTAATTGTGACAGAGACATGGATGTTGCTTTAAAAAAATTTGGCTTTAAAAATAAAATGGTTTGGCATGATGATGTTGAGCTTCCAAAAAGTGATTTAGTAGTTTTACCAGGTGGTTTTTCATATGGAGATTATCTTAGATGTGGAAGTATGGCATCAAAATCAAAAATTATGAAATCAGTTCTAAACTTTGCTCAAGGGGGTGGTAAAGTTGTGGGGATTTGTAATGGTTTTCAAATTTTAGTTGAGTCTGGTTTACTGCCAGGTGTGCTACTTAGAAATAAATACTTAGAATTTATTTGCAAAAATGTTTTTGTTAAGGCAAATAATAAAGACAACTCTTATTTTAAAGATGATAAAAAAGACGTCTACGAATTTCATATAGCTCATAATGAAGGAAATTACTTTTGCTCTAAGGAACAAATTAAAGAAATTAATGACAATAACGAAATAGCTTTATTTTACTCAGATAAAAATGGGAATGTTAATGAGCAATCTAATCCAAATGGTTCATTACAAAATATAGCTGGTGTATTTAATAAACAAAAAAATATTTTAGGAATGATGCCTCACCCTGAAAGAATGATAGACCCTGCTCTCTCAGGTGAAGATGGTTCAATATTTTTTGAAAACTTAATTAATAATTTAAAATAATGATAGTTAACGAACAACTTGCAATCGATCATGGTTTAAAAAAAGATGAGTATAAAAAAATCTGTGATTTATTAAAAAGAGTTCCTAATATTACCGAACTAGGCATCTTCTCAGCAATGTGGAATGAGCATTGTTCCTATAAATCTTCAAGATTTCATCTTAAAAATTTACCCACTAAAGGAAAAAATGTAATCCAAGGACCCGGGGAGAATGCTGGTGTTATTGATATTGGCGATGATGATGCAGTAGTATTTAAAATTGAAAGTCATAATCACCCTTCATTTATTGAACCTTATCAAGGAGCTGCAACTGGTGTTGGTGGTATTATGAGAGATGTCTTTACGATGGGAGCACGTCCTATAGCTAATTTAAACTCAATTCATTTTGGCTCACCTCAGCATAAAAAAACTAAAAATTTATTACGTGGAGTTGTTCATGGCATAGGTGGATATGGTAATTGCATGGGTGTTCCAACAATTGCTGGTCAAACTAGTTTTGACGAGTCTTATAATGGTAATATTTTAGTAAATGCGATGACCTTAGGTCATGTTAAAAAAGATAAAATTTTTTATTCAAAAGCTGCAGGTTTAGGAAAACCTGTAATCTATGTTGGTTCAAAAACGGGTCGTGATGGAATTCATGGTGCTAGCATGGCATCAGCTTCATTTGATGATAAAATTGAAGAAAAAAAACCAACCGTACAAGTTGGTGATCCTTTTACAGAAAAACTATTACTAGAAGCTTGTTTAGAATTAATGGCAGGAGATTCAATTATAGCTATTCAAGATATGGGTGCCGCAGGTCTAACTTCTTCAAGTATTGAAATGGCTTCAAAAGGAAATTTAGGAATTGAGATCAATTTAAATAAAGTTCCTTGTAGAGAAGCAAACATGACCCCTTATGAAATTATGCTATCAGAAAGCCAAGAGCGAATGCTTATTGTTTTGGAAAATGGTAAAGAAGAAATGGCTAAAAAAATATTTGATAAATGGAATTTAGATTTTGCTGTAATTGGCAAAACAACAAAAAGTAAAAAAATTGAACTTTATTTTGATGAAGAAAAAGTAGCAGATATTCCTGTTAATACTTTAGTTGAAAACTCACCTATGTATGACCGAAAATGGAAAAAAGCCAAACTACCTAAAAGAATTAAAATTGAGAAAGAATTATTTAAAACCTTAAGAGTAAAAAATATTTTAAACAAAATATTATCTAATCCAAATGTATGTAGTAAAGAATGGATTTGGCAACAGTATGACCATACTGTTATGGGTGATACTATTCAAAAACCTGGTGGAGACGCTGGCGTTGTTAGAGTTCATGGTACCAATAAAGCAGTTGCAGCATCTGTAGATTCTTCTGCCGTATATTGTTGGGCTCACCCTTTAAGTGGTGGAAAACAAATTGTTTGTGAAAGTTGGAGAAACTTAATTTCAGTTGGTGCAAAACCAATTGCTATTACTAACTGTTTAAATTTTGGTAGTCCTGAAAATGAAGAGAATATGGGTGAGTTTGTAGAGTGTGTTCAAGGCCTAGGTGAAGCAAGTGCTTATTTAAAGTTCCCAGTAGTCTCAGGAAATGTTTCCTTCTATAATCAAACCAAAGATATTGGTATTAAGCCCACTCCTGCAATTGGTGGTGTTGGTTTAATTAAAGATTACCAAAACATGGTTACAATGGATTTAAAACAAGCTGATAATATACTTTTAGTTATTGGTAAAACTGAGGGTCACTTGGATCAAAGCCTATTTGCAAGAGATATTCTAAATGAAAAAAATGGACCTCCTCCTGAAATTAATCTTTTTAATGAAAAAAATAATGGTGAAACAATATTAAAACTTATTGATAAAAAATATATTAAGTCAGCTCATGATGTCTCTTTAGGAGGCATAATTACAGCTCTTTCTAAAATGTGTATCAAGGGTAAAAAAGGTGCAACTCTTAAAAAGCCTAATTACTTAATTAATCAGTTCGAATACTTATTTGGTGAAGACCAAGGAAGATATATTATTGAAATTAGTAAAGATGACAAAGAAAGTGCTACTAAGATACTTCAAGAAAACTCAGTACATTTTGATGAACTTGGATCGGTAAATAACGATAGTTTAATAATTGATGATAAGACAAAAGTATCAATTGACGATTTAATTAAATCGCATACAAATTGGCTAACTAACTACATGGACAATTAAAATGGCAATGGATATAAAAGAAGTTGAAACACTTATTAAAGAAGCTTTACCAGATGCTATAATAGAAATTCAAGACTTAGCAGGAGATAGTAATCACTACTCAGCAACAATAACTTCTAAAGAGTTTTCTGGAAAAAGCAAAATTGAGCAACATAAGATGGTATACAATTCTTTAAAAGGAAAAATGGGTAACGAACTTCACGCATTAGCAATTAAAACAAAGGAGCAATAATGGACGATAGCACAAAAAATTTAATTCAAAGTCATATAGATACTAACGAAGTATGTTTGTTTATGAAGGGAACACCGGACGCTCCTCAGTGTGGTTTTTCTATGGCTGTATCAAATATGTTAAAAATTTTAGAAGTTAATTATAAAGGGATTAATGTTTTAGAATCTCAGCCTTTAAGAGAAGGTATAAAAGAATTTAGTGACTGGCCTACTATTCCACAAGTTTACGTTAAAGGTGAATTTGTTGGTGGTTGTGACATTGTCAAAGAAATGTATGAAAACGGTGAACTCAAAAAAATACTTGAGGATAAAGGAATTAATTTTAAGAAATAATTTTTTACTTATAAATATAATCTCTAGTAGTGGGTGTTGAGACATAGTTTTTTGTTAGTTGAAATTGATAAACTACTTGATCTCCCCATTTAAAAGCACTTTCACAACTAGCTAAATAAAACTCCCACATCCTAAAAAATTTTTCATCAAACATATCAATTATTTGGATTTTATTTTTTATACAATTGTCTTTCCAGTGTCTTAGAGTGTGAGAATAATGTAATTTAAGAACTTCTATATCAGATACTATTAATCCAGCTTTCTCTACAGGTTTTACCACCTCACTCAGACTAGGTGTGTAACCACCTGGAAAAATATACTTAGTTATCCAGGGGTGTGGGTCTCTAGGAGGATTAACTGAGCCAATAGTATGAACTAGTGAAACACCATCATCATTAAGCAACTTATCAATTTTCTTAAAAAAATTTTTATAAAACTTCCTACCCACATGTTCAAACATTCCAACACTTACAATTCTATCAAACTTTTCATCTAACTGACGGTAATCTATAAGCCTAAAGTTAACTTGATTTTCTAAATTAAGCTCTTTGGCTTTTTTAACACAGTAGTTAAACTGATTTTCAGATAGAGTAATCCCAGTAACTTCACAATTAGTACTTTTTGCAATATCTATAGCTAAAGATCCCCAGCCACAACCTATATCCAGAACTTTTTGATTTGGCTGTATATTTAGTTTTTTTATTATGTGCTGTATCTTGTTATTTTGAGCATCTTCTAAAGTGTCACTTTCATTTTTAAAATATCCACAAGAGTATTGTTTTTTAGGATCCAAAAATAAACTGTATAAATCATCTGAAAGATCATAATGATGAGCAACATTCATTTTTGATTTTTTAATAAAATTAAAGTTTGTTAGATATCTGTAAGAACCATAAAATTTATTTATCAACATACTAAAAAAATTTAATTCACCTCTTCCTATATTCATTAGCGCCATATCCAAAAAATCAGTCAAACTTCCGTTTTCAATTTCTATATCTCCATTAGAATAAGCCTCTCCAAAATATAAATCAGGACGAAAAAATAATTTATAATGTAACTTCTTATCTAAAATTTTAACAGTAATTGGGTTGTTGTTTTTTGGTGTGCCTATAATATATTTATTTGAATTTGCATCAATTAACAAAAAACCATCTTTCTGAAATAATTTATTTAGATATCTTGCTAGCTGCATTTAAATTCTCATAAAAAGTTTTTTTATAAGAAAAACATATAATGAATTTATGTAAAATTCACTCAGGATTATCACTCTATTTTATTGGAGTTTTTATAATAAAAATAGATAAAGTGTTTTAAAAAATAGGTATTTACTATCTAGAGTAATATTCAATTACTAGATTTGGTTCCATTATTACTGGGTAAGGAACTTCGTCAAACTTAGGCGTTCTAACAAAAGTAACTTTTTTATTTTTTTCATCTAAGTTAATGTATTCTGGAGTTTCTCTTTCTTTGCTAGCTAGTGCAATATCAATTATTGCTAACTGTTTAGATTTATCTCTAATTTCAATTATATCCTCTTCTTTTACAACGTAACTTCCAATATTAACTTTTTTACCATTAACTCTTACGTGACCATGGTTAATAAGTTGTCTCGCTGAAAATACTGTTGTTGAAAATCTTGCTCTATAAACAACTGAATCTAATCTTCTCTCAAGTAATCCAATTAAATTTTCACCAGTATCCCCTTTTAACATGGTAGCTTTTTTATAAATATTTCTGAATTGTCTTTCGTTAATGTTACCGTAGTAACCTTTTAATTTTTGTTTAGCTTGTAGCTGAATTCCGTAATCAGATGGTTTTCCTTTTCTACCTTGACCATGCTGTCCTGGACCGTAATCTCTTTTATTAAAAGGACTTTTAGGTCTTCCCCATAGGTTAATTTTTAACCTTCTGTCTATTTTATGTTTAGCGCTTATTCTTTTTGTCATTTGATAGGAGGGTTTATAAACTTACTCATTATTTTGTCAATCAACCTTTTTTGGACAAACTAGCGAATACGCTCGATAAAATACGCGTTTCCTTCTCAGAAAGCTCCATTTTAGAAAAAATGCTTCTTAAGTTTTCAAGCATAATAGGTCTCTTCTCCAAAGGTTTAAAAAAGTTCTTTTCTTCTAGTTTTTTGATACACAAGTTGGTCATTGCTTGAATATTCTTCTTATTAGCCAAAGTTATTTTTTTTGATTTAGAGTACTTTGCACCCTTTAGATTGATGATGCTTGCTACTGTGTGAGCAATAATAATGACACTATGAGACAAGTTTAAAGATTTAAAATCAGGATTAGTTGGGATTTGCATGGTGTAATTAGCATAACTAATCTCATTATTAGATAATCCAGATGCCTCAGAACCAAATAAAAAAGCTATCTTTTTATTAAAATCAATTTTCTTTAATCCTTCTAAGTTGATGTGTTTAATATTCTTGTTTCTAAATCTTGCAGATGTTGCAATAACATAATCTACCTTTTTTACGGCAGATTCTAAAGTTTCATGAATTTTAGCATTAATAATTAGATCTTTAGCACCAACTGAGGTTGCTAAGATTTTATCATTTGGGAAAATTGGTTTTGGTTTTACAATAACTAGTTTTTTAAAGTTAAAGTTTTTAACAGCTCTAGCACAGGCTCCAATATTTTCAGATAGTTGTGGTTGATGTAAAATAAATGAGATATTATTAAACGACATTAAAGACTTGCTGGAGCATTATCTTTAAATAATTTGTAATCTAAACTATCGACCAACGCTTTAAATGAGGCATCAATTATATTTGCGGATACACCAATCGTGAACCAGTTTTTACCTTTTGAGTCAGTGCTCTCTATTGAAACTCTAGTGATTGCTTCAGTGCCTGTGTTTAAAATTCTAACTTTGTAATCGACTAATTTTAAATCTTTTAAATATTTAGAGTACTTGTTTAATCGATCTACATTTTGTCTAATAGCATTATCTAATGCATTAACTGGACCATTCCCTTCACCAGTACACATAATTTTTTCACCATCGACTTCTAACAGTGCTTTAGCAGATGAAACAATTGCACCTGATGAATCTTTTTTAACAGAGACATCGTATTCTTTAATCAATATATATCTTGGTATTTTACTGATAATTCTTCTAGCTAATAGTTCAAATGATGCATCAGCGCCGTCATAACTATAACCAATAAATTCTCTATCTTTTACTTCATCTAAAAGTTTTTTAATTTTAGGATCGCTCTCTTCTATTTCAATACCAATAGTTTTTAACCTTGAAATTATATTAGATTTTCCTGATTGATCAGAAACTACAATATTTCTAGAATTTCCAACTTCTTCAGGGTTAATATGTTCATACGTTTTTGGATCTTTTTGAACGGCTGATACGTGAAGACCACCTTTATGAGAAAAAGCAGCAGCACCAACGTATGGAAGGTGCTTGTTAGGTTTTCTATTTAATATCTCATCTAGCAATCTAGAGCATTCTGTTAATTTTTTAATATTATCTGGTTTAATTTTTAATTGAAATTTAGTTGCAAAATCTTTCTTTAAAAAGAAAGTAGGAATTAATGACATTAAATTAGCATTACCACATCTTTCACCTAAACCATTGATGGTTCCTTGCACTTGTCTAACCCCAGCCCAAACTGCCGCTAAAGAATTAGCAACTGCATTACCTGTATCATTATGAGCGTGTATACCTAAATTTTTCCCAGGTATAGTTTTAGAAACTTCTGTTATAATTTTTGTAATTTCATGAGGTAAAGTTCCACCATTTGTATCACATAAAACAATCCACCTTGCTCCTTCATCAAATGCTGCTTTTAGGCATGATAAAGCATAATTTGGATTAGCCTTATATCCATCAAAGAAATGTTCTGCATCAAACATAAATTCTTTATTCTCTTTAACAAAATGCTTTGCTGTCTCCTTGATGTTTTCTAAGTTTTCTTCATTAGAAATACCAAGAGCAATATCAACATGAAAATCCCATGATTTACCCACAATGCAAACTGCCGGTGTGTTTGAATTTAAAAGTGCTGATAACCCTGGATCATTATCTGCACTACGACCAGTTCTTTTAGTCATACCAAAAGAAGTTAGTTTAGCATTATTAAATGAATGTTTTTTTTGAAAAAATTCAGTATCTGTAGGATTTGCTCCTGGCCATCCACCTTCAATATAATCAACACCTAAATTATCTAAAGCTAAGGCAATCTTCAATTTATCATCTACGGAAAAATCAACACCTTGCGTTTGTGCACCATCTCTTAGTGTTGTATCAAATATAAAAAGCTGTTCTTTACTCATTTTAGTTTCCAAATTGTTTTACCATCTTTGTCTTCTATTAAAACCCCTTTATCTAAAAGCTTATTTCTAATGATATCTGCTTCTTTATAATTCTTGTCTTCTCTTGCTTTATTTCGAAGAGCAATCATTTCTAAAATATCACCTTCATTAATAGATAATTTTTTCTTTTTAAACTCAATCCATTCTTCTTTTGTTTTGTTTAAAATACCAATGAAATTACAAGCTAGAACAAATAAACTTTTCTCTTCGTTACCTCCCTTTAAAGCTTTATCATAAAGTTGATGTAACTTTGTAATGTAACCAGGTGTATTCAAATCATCATATAATGTAGATAAAATATCTTCATCTAAAACTGTTTTATCATTTGATGGTATGTAAACCTCATACCATTTATCAATAGTATTTTTACAATCTTCTAGAAGCTTTTCGTTCCAGTCTAATGGTTGTTTGTAGTGAGCACTCATAAGAGCAAGTTTTAAAACTTGTCCATCAACGTTGTCTTTAAAATCTTTAATCTTTATTATGTTGCCTGTAGATTTAGCCATTTTTTCATTGGACATGGTAATAAATGCGTTATGGATCCAATAATTTGCAAAAACTTTAGTATCATTAGCACATCTTGATTGTGCAATTTCATTTTCATGATGAGGGAAAATCAAATCTATTCCACCTCCATGAATATCAAATACATCACCTAAGTATTTCTTAGACATCGCAGAACATTCCAAATGCCAACCAGGTCTTCCTTTGCCCCAGGGTGAATCCCAAGAAGGCTCATCATCTTTAGATGGCTTCCATAAAACAAAATCCTCTGATTTTTTTTTATTTTCTGAAACTTCAACTCTAGATCCTGCAATCAAATCTTCTAATTTTTTATTTGATAATTTTCCATAATCTGCAAATTTACTTACTTCAAAATAAACATGATTGTTTGCCTCATAGGCAAAATCTTTTTCTATTAAAGATGCTATCATTTCTATCATAAGATCAATATGATCTGTAGCTTTTGGTTGTTGTGTTGGGTTATCTAAATTTAAATAATTACAATCATCGTTAAAATCTTTAATAACATTGTTTGTTAATTCAGATATTGAAACATTTTTTTCTTTTGCTGATTTAATTATTTTATCATCAACATCAGTAATATTTCTTATATAATTTATCTTATCATACCCATATTTTGATTTTAGAACTTTGTACAAAATATCAAAAATGACAAGAGGTCTCGCGTTACCAATGTGTGGGTTGTCATAAACTGTTGGACCACAAACATACATTCCAATTTTTTCTATATCTAATGGAACAAATTTCTCTTTTTTGTTGCTTAGGTTGTTTGTTAAATAAATATCCTTATTCATTACCTTAGAATTATACTTTAATTATAGATTTGTGAATCTTTAAGATTAGTTGGGAATCTTGCAAACTGGAATTGGTTCCATTTTATGCAAGTTCATCTTTCTTATTTTTTCATATTTTTCACGATTTATTGAATTAACATTATTCATTGCTTCTTCTAATTCCTCGTATTTAAGACCTAACTGACCTTCATCAGTTCTACCGTCATCCCATAGCCCATCTGTTGGAGCAGCATCAATTATCTCTTGAAGAATATTGATGGATTTACCTATTTCCCATACTTCTGATTTGTTACAATCTGCTATTGGGGAAATATCTACCCCGCCATCTCCATACTTCGTATAAAACCCTACTCCAAAATCCTCAACTTTATTTCCAGTACCGACTACAATACCTTTGTTTGCAGCAGCTACTTGATAGAGAGTAGTCATTCTAATTCTTGCTCTAGAATTAGCCATGCCATGTTCACTAACAAAATTGGCTAGCGTACCCTCAAATGTTTCAAATAATTTATCTAAATTTATTGTATGTGCTTCAACATTTTTAAAATTCTTAACCAGCCAATCTTGATGTTTTAAACTCAAATCATGTTGGTGAGATTTTTGTTTTATTGGCATAGATAAAACAATAGTCTTTAGTCCTGTCATCGCGCAAAGCGTGCTTGAAACTGAAGAATCTATTCCACCAGATATACCTATTACTAGAGATTTGGCTGGTGTATTCATAGAATCAACGTATTTAGAAATCCAATTTTTTATATATAATATTTTATCTTTTGTATTCATTATGCATAATTGATCTAACACATCTTATTTAAAAATTAAATATGACAAATTTAACCATTATTATTCCCACAAAAAATGAGGAAGAAAGTTTAAAAATTCTTTTAAATGAAATTAAAGAATACGATAATGTTATTGGTGAAATCATTATAGTTGATGCAAACTCAACAGACAATACGTTGGTGGTGGCCAAAAATGAGAACTGCAGAACAATTTTACAAAATGAAAATGGTGGCTATGGAGATGCTATAGTAAGAGGAGTTTACGCCTCAAATTATAAATACAGCATAATACTTGATGGAGATGGATCAAAAAATCCTGTTTATATAAATAAATTATTGGAAACAATTATATCTAAAGATTTGGACTTTGTTTTTGCAGAGAGGTATGGAGGCAATGCAAATAGTTTAGATGATACATTTTTAACACACATAGGAAACAGGATTTTTACAATTATGGGTAAAATTTTCTTTAAGATAAAAATGAATGATATATTGCATACTTTTTTCATATGCAAAAATACTTCTTTTAAAAAAATTGATCTAAATATTATTGATTTTGGGTTTTGTGTAGAATTACCAATTAAAGTTGAAAGACAAAAATTTTTATATTCTTCAATACCAACCGTTGAAAGAAAGCGAATTGCTGGAGAAGTAAAAGTAAGATCCTTTATAGATGGATATAAAATTTTAATATCAATGATAAAATTATTTACAAAGTTTTAGAAAAACATCTTGCTTCATTCTTTTCATTGCAAAATATTCTTTATGTTTTAAACCACCATGAAGTAATGC